>NZ_JBQSYJ010000005.1:0-242169 GCF_052379185.1 Corynebacterium sp. AOP12-C2-36
ATCCTCAGGCAGCTCGGGCAGCTCCGACAACGTGGGCACACCCGGCGAGGACGCCACCGGTGGCGACGTGCTCGGCGAGAACGAGAGCGCCGAGGGCAGAGATTCCGGTGACTCCGGGACCGTCGGCAACACCGGCACCCCGGAGCAGTCGGACGCCACCAGCGACCGTGGCGCGATCGACGCCGGCGGCGACGGCCCGATGTGCATCAACTGATCCGCCGCCGGCGTCAGTAGCGCCGCGTCCGCACGGTCGGGGCGCAGGACGCCACGGCGTGGGGGATCGCCTCGGCGATACGGCTCGCCGACGTCGGGGCGTGCCCCGCCGGGGTCCGGGCCGACAACTCGGCGGCCACAGCATGCAGCACCACCGCCTGGGGTGCCGGGAAAGCAGCCTTCCACCGGGGACGACGCCCGTCACCGTCGTCCGGCAACGAGGGACGTCCCTGCGCTGCCTTCGCTTCGTCACCGAACATCGCCTCTCTCTCCGCGGCCAGGGCCCCGAGGATCCCGGAGAGCACGTCCCCGGAACCCGGGGTCGCCCCCCAGGACGATCCGGCGTCGATGCAGGACACCGCCCTGCCGTCGGTGACCAGCGTGCGCCGGCCCTTGAGCAGCACCGCGCAGTTCAGCGCATCCGACAGCGCCACGACCGCGCCGATGCGGTCTTCCTCGGGGTCGGGGATCTCCGGGAACACCTCGGCCAGCCGGCGGAACTCTCCGGCGTGCGGGGTCAGCAGCGTGGCCGCCGGGGCCTCGTCGCGCAGGGCCCTCCCCTGCAGCGCCGAGCGCAGGTCCCCACGTCCGGCGAGCAGGGTGATCGCGTCGGCGTCGAGCACCAACGGTTCCGGGCGGCCGAGCAGTTCGGCTAGCTCACCGGCGGCGTCCTCCCCGGTGCCCCTTCCTGGTCCCGCCACCCAGGCCTGCACGCGGCCGGTGCGCGCCACGCCCGGCGACCACACGACCTCGGGGCAGGCCCGGACGACCTCCGCTGCGGCTGTCTGCGCTGCTTCTCCCCCGCCCAGCCCCACGTAACGCACCATCGAGCTGGTCGTGCGTACCGCCGCCGTCGTGGTGAGCACGCCGGCCCCCGGGTACACCGCCGAGCCGGCGCATACTCCGACCACCCCGCCGGAGTACTTGTCGTCGTCGGGGCCGGGCTCGTGCGCACCGTCGGCATGGGCGCATCCGATCCCGGTCAGCAGCAGGGTTCCGGAGACGTCGTACTCCTCGTCCATGGGGCGTTCGCACTCCGGGGTCACCGCGCGCACGGTGGTCACCGACAGTCTGGCCCTGTCCCGCACGGTCCCGGACAACTCCGCGGAGATCGTCCGCTCCGGATCCAGGCCCGCGTCGGCGAGCAGCACCTGCCCGCAGTAGGCGCTCACCGCGTGCGCCCGGCGCAGCCCGCCGAAGGTGACGGTCACGTCGGCGATGACGTGCGCCGGCACCCGGGTCCGCGTCAGCACCGTCAGTCCCGGCATGTTCCACTCCTCGGCACGGGGGTCCGGCGGGTCCTCCACGTCGATCATCGCCGGGGTGGCGCCGGTGTCCGCGGCGATCCCCGAGGGCACGTCCACGGCGAGAACGGGCACGAACCAGGCCGTGGCGTAGGCGAACAGCACCGCCGGCCCCTGCGACAAGCCGCCGTCCCCGCCGATGCCGAGCACCCCGTCGACGACCAGCCGGTGGTGCGAGGGACGGCGCCACACACTGTCCACCTCGACCACGGTGCCGCCGGCGGCGAGAAAGGCGTCCAACGCCCGGCGGTGCACCCGCCCGTCGCGTCCGAACAGGACGGCGTCCACCGACCATCCCTCGGCCGCCAGCTCCGCGGCGGCGTACAAGGCGTCGCCGCCGTTGCCGCCGCCACCGGCGGCGACCAGGACCCGGTCGTCGGCGCTGAGCCGGTTGTCGCGGGCGAGCATCACCCGCGCGGCCTGCGCCACTGCCGACGCCGCCGAGCGCATCAGCGCGTCCGGCCCGTCCTGCGCCTCCAGGAGCGGATGCTCCGCGGCGCGGACCTCGCCGACGGTGAACACCTCACCCTGCAGACTGCCCGGGACCTCGTAGTTTCTCGGCGACGCTTCCTGCTGACTCATACCCACACGCTACGGCCCGGTAATGTCTCTTCGCATGGACACCACCGCCGTACCCTCCCCCGCCAAAGTGGAACCTGCCGTGCGCACGCCCTGGCGGACGTGGGTCTCGGTGACCCTGCTCGGGTACGCCGGGGTCATCCTGGCGCTCACCACGCTGAAGTCCTTCTACACCATCGGGCTGCTGTGGAAGCCGGAGAACCAGCGGGTCCGCCAGCTGCGTCTCGTGCCCTTCGGCATCATCGAGGACTCCTCGACCACCTTCGGCTGGGTCTTCGACATCCTCGGCAACCTCGCCCTGTTCGTGCCGCTGGGCATGATGCTGATGGTCCTGTCCTGCCGGTGGAGGTGGACGGTGGGCATCGCCGCCCTTTTCAGCCTGGGCATCGAGGTCTCGCAGTACGTGTTCTCCCTGGGACGCTCGGACGTGACCGACCTGATCAGCAACACCGCCGGCGCCGCCCTCGGTGCCTGGATCGCCTGCTGGTTCGCCTCGCGTCCGGTGTGGTCGAAGAGGTGGCAGACCGTACTCACCGCGGCCGTGGGACTGGCGGTGCTGGTCTTCGTGGTGCTGGTGATCCTGGGCCCGGCGCTCGGCGACCCGGACAAGGTCGTCGGATGACCGGACGCTACCGCTAGTGTGGTCGCCATGGATCTGCTGTCCCCCTTCCTCGCGACCGACCCCGCCTCCCCCCGCCTGACGACCTACACGGACGCCGGGCGCATGGAACTCTCCGCCGCCACCCTGGCCAACTGGGCCGCCAAGGGCGGCAACCTCATGGCTGGTGAGCTGGGGCTGGGCCCCGGTGACGTGGTCGTGGTGGACGCACCGGCGGACTGGATGCCCGCCGCCATCGTCGTCGGCTGCTGGCGGGCCGGGGTCGCGGTGTGCTCACCGGACGCGCCCGCCGCGGCATCGGCGGCCGCGGTGGTGACCACGGATCCGGACGCGCATCCCGACACAGACGCCGAGGTCCTCCAGCTCTCCACCGACCCCTTCGGACGCGGTGTCGCCGAGGCCGGCGGGGACGTCGACTTCGGGGTCACGGACCTCTCCCCGGAGCTGCGGGTGCAGGGCGACCGCTACGCCGGTCCGGAGACCGGCGGTCGAGACGGCGCAGAGACCGTACTGCTGCACGCCTCGGACGGTTCGGAGGTGACCGGGGCGCAGCTTCGTGAGCGCGCCGCGCAGCGCTTCGAGGCCGGCACCCGGGCGGTCACCGGCGCGTGGGCGGACACAGACGGCCTGGTCGACACCCTGCTCCCCCTGTTCGTCGGCGGCTCCGTGGTGGCCTCCACCGACGACGCCGCCGAGCGGCTGCGTCACCTCGCCGAGACCGAGCGCGGCACCGTCACTCCGCGGTGATGACGCGGGTGACCAGGTCGCGTGCCTGGTCGAGGGCCTCGTCCTGGTCGCCCAGGAGGAACCCCTGGACCATGTAGGGGGCCATGTACTCGCCGGTCTCCAGGGCGAAGTGCAGGGTGAGGTTCAGTTGGTCGCCCTCCCCGGCGCCTTCGCCCTCCGCCGGCTCCGGGGTGCGCACGATGGTGTAGACCAGCAGGTCACCGGACGGGGTCTCCCCGGCGTCGACGTCGACGAGTTCGGCGTCCGCCTCCTCCAGCGCCGGGCGGATCCCCGAGATCACGTCGTCGCGGTCGACCGGCATCATCTGCCCGTCGAGCGGGGCGAGGGTCACCGCGGCGAAGCTCGACGCCGTGCGGTACCCGAAGGCCACCGTGCCCGGCGCGTCCTCCGGCACGGTGTCCAGTCCCTGCCAGTGCTCCGGAAGGGTCAGTGTGCGGCCGGTGTCCCCGATGCTGATCTCCATGGGGCACACGCTACCGGACGTCGGTGCGCGCGTTGCGCCACAGTCCGAGACCGGTCATGACAACGACCCAGCCGACGAGGATCACGTAGCAGCCGAAGGTGCTCACCCCCAGCTCGTAGGGGTCGGCGCCGTAGGCCAGCTGTCCCTGACGCAGTCCCGGGGCCAGGGCTGCGACCGGACGCAGCCACTCGTAGCGTCCCGTGGCCATGGCGAGCATGCCCTCGATGACCATCAGCCAGACGATCGGCAGCGCGACCGCACCGACCTGGCTGCGGATCACCGCGGCCAGACCCACGGACACGGCGGCGAAGACGACGCTGCCCAGCAGGCTCGCACCGAACTGCGCGACGCCGGTGCCGAGCTCCGCAGTCCCGCCGAACGCGAGCCCCGCCACCAGGGCCAGCGCCGTACCCACCAGGTAGGTCACGGCGGTGAACACCATCGTGACGACCACCTTCGCCAGGATCCAGAGGGAGCGGTCGGACTGGGTGAGGAACGCCTGGGCGTGCATGTTGTTGCGGATGTCGCCGGCGGTGGTCGCGGCGGCGAAGATGATCGCCACGATCTGGAAGATCATCGCGCCGGCGGAGAGCAACGCCCAGTCCACGACCTGGTCGGGGGCGTCGGCGAAGATCATGAACAGGGCGACCGGGGCGGACAGCGAGCCGACCATCAGGATCGTGTAGACCACCGACGAGCGCATGCTCAGGACCTTGGTGGTCTCCGAGCGCAGGGCGTTGAGCAATGAGGTTGGTGTTGGCATGTCTGTCTAGTTCCTTCCGGTCCGGTATTCCTGGGCCCCGGACGTCGCCTCGAGGAAGCGGGCCTCCAGGTTGTCGTGCTCCACACCCAGTGCGGTGACCGGGATGCCGTTGGTGAGTGCGGTCTCCGCGACGGCGCGACGTACCGTCGCGTCCTTCGCACCGTCGGGGACGGCGACGGTCAGGACGACGTCCTGCGCGCCCGTTCCCGCCCCGGCCTCGAAACCAGCGCTGCGCAGCGCCTCCGCCAGGACCGTCGCGGAGCGCGCGTCCACGGTCTCGACCGACACGCGGCTGCCGCCGGCGAGGAACTCCTCCATGGAGTACTCGCCGATCAGCTCGCCGCGGCCGATGACCACCAGCCGGTCGGCGGTGAGCTGCATCTCCGAGAGCAGGTGCGAGGACACCAGCACCGAGCGTCCCTCCGCGGCCAGCGCGCGGATGGTGTGGCGCATCCAGCTCACGCCCTCCGGGTCGAGGCCGTTGACCGGCTCGTCCAGGATCAGGTGTGCCGGGTCACCGAGCAGTGCCCCGGCCAGGCCGAGGCGCTGCTTCATGCCGAGCGAGTAGCCGCCGACCTTCTTGCCGCCCACCGCGGACAGGCCCACCAGCTCCAGGCAGGCCTCCACCCGGGAGTCGGGGATGCCCGCACCGCGGGCCAGGACGCGCAGGTGCGAGCGTCCGCTGCGCGCGGGGGTGAACCAGGACGCCTCCAGCAGCGCGCCGGCCACCGACGGCTTGTCGGCGACCTTCGCGAACGGTTCCCCGTCGAACAGTGCCTGACCTGCGGTGGGACTGTCCAGCCCCAGCATGCAGCGCATCGACGTCGACTTCCCCGACCCGTTGGGCCCCAGGAAACCGGTGACCGCGGCGTCCGGGACAGTGAACGTCAGGTCCTTCACGGCGTCCTGCCGTCCGTACCTCTTCGTCAAACCTTCTACTGTGATCATGGCTGACAGTCTGCCTCCTGCGACCGTCGTTCGCATCGTGCCACGGTATGAGATCCGCCCCCGTGCCGGTCCTCCAGCTCAGTCCTCCGGCTCAGTCCTCCAGCACGCGCACCGGGTCTACCAGCCCGTTGCTGAAGGCGAAGAGCACGGCGTGGACCCGGTCGCGCGAGTCCGTCTTCGCCAGGATCCGCCCCACGTGCGTCTTCACCGTGGGCAGGGAGACGAACAGCCGCCGGGCGATCTCGGGGTTGGAGTAGCCGCGGGCCACCAGCACGAGGATCTCGAGTTCACGCGGAGTCAGGGGGTCCGGAAGGTCCAGGGCCGCGGCGGCCGCGGCGACGTCCAACGGGGCGGTCTCGGGGTTCGTTTCGGGGTTCGTTTCGGGGTTCGTTTCGGGGTTCGTTTCGGGGGCCGCCCCTCCCCTGACCTGGCGCAACAGCCGCGCCGTCGCCTTCGGCGAGATCACCGCCTCCGCCTCCCCCACCGTGCGCACGGCGTCGATGAGCTCCTCCGGGTCGGCGTCCTTCAGCAGGAAGCCGCTGGCGCCGGCGGTGATCGAGCCCATCACGTACTCGTCGTTGTCGAAGGTGGTCAGCACCACCACCCTGGTCGGCTCACCGGAGGGGCCCGCGACCCCGGCGTCCACGATCTGCTTCGTCGCGGCGATGCCGTCGAGCTCGGGCATCTGCACGTCCATGAGGATCATGTCCACCGGCTGCCGCGTGGTGAGACGGACCGCCTCGGCTCCGTCGACCGCCTGCCAGAGCACACTGATGTCCGGCTGCGAGTCCAGCACCATGCCGAACCCCGCGCGCACCAGCTGCTGGTCGTCGGCCAGTCCGACGGTGATCGTGTGTTCGCTCATGCTCTCCCGTGCTCCTCGTACCTCATACCTTGTGCCCCTGGTGGACAGTGCGCTCAGATGCCGAGCACCACGTCGACCCGCCAACCGCCGACGTACGTCGCCGACGCACCCCATTCTGCCGTGCCCCCGTGGATCCTGGCACGTTCACGCAACCCGACCAGCCCCTGCCCGTCGGACCCGTCACCGTCGATGAGCCCGGTCCCCGGCGCGTTGTCCACGGTGAGGTGGATCTTGCCCGGCACGTTCCAGTCCACGAGCACCCGGGCGCGGGTCGGCCCGGCGTGCTTGAGGATGTTGGTCAGGCACTCCTGCACGGTGCGGTACACCGTGAGACCCGTGGCGACGTCCACGTCGACGGGCACACCGAGGACCTCGTAGTCCACGGTGAGGCCGGAGCGGCGCGCGTCGTCCACCAGGCCCGGCACCCCTGCCACCCCGGGCGGGGCGGTGGTGTCCCGGGTGGTGTCGCCGGTGCTCCCGGCACCGACACCTGCGCCACCGTCACTGCGCAGGACGCTGAGTAGCTGGCGCATCTGCGCCAGCGCGTCGCGTCCGGTGGCGCTGATCGTGTCGAGCGCCTCGATGGCCTTGGCCGGGTCCTGACGTCCGGCGTAGCGCCCGCCGTCCGCCTGCGCGATGACGGCGGTGAGCGAATGGGCGACGATGTCGTGCATCTCCCGGGCGATACGCGTGCGCTCGGTGACGGCGGCGAGCTCCGCCCGCGCGGCGAGTGACTCCATGCGCTGGTACTGGCGGCGCGTGGTCAAGCCCAGCTGCCAGAACAGGCCGATCGAGATCACCGCGAGCAGGGCCAGCACCACACACATCACCAGGAGCTGGACCAGCGGCGGACTGTACTGCTCCACCGCGGGGTCGACGGTGGCCGCCGACGCGCCCCAGGCCATGCCTCGTCCCGACATCACGCTGACGACCACCACCTCGGCGACCGAGCCCGCCACGATCAACGCCAGCCACATGCGTCGGCGGCGCCGGACGAACGCGGAGACGAACCAGGCCTCGTAGCAGACCACGAGGTAGGCCAGGAGGTAGATGCCGGAGAGGCTGACACCCGCGGCGAGCAGACCGACGGCGACCATGGCCAGCCCCAGCTCCGCACGCCACCGCTGCACCAGCAGCCCGACGAACACGAGGGTGTAGCCGACCACGAGTATCCAGGCCGGCACCGGACTGCCGAAGGAGAAGGCGTTGCCCGCGTCCAACGCGCCGAACAGGAAGAACACGGCCGACTGGATGACGAGTTGGAGCCACAGGCCCCGGTCGCGCCAGAACGGCCCCCGCTGGGCCTGCGGGGCTCTCGGCGCCCGGGGGCGGGTTGTCACGGCGACTTCCGGCTGTTCCATCACGCTCTCAGATCCTACGGCAGTCCCCACCTGCGACGGATCGTCCTGCGGTATGATTCCCCACCATGGCCGACGTCGAATTCTCGCATGTGGACATCCGGTACCCGGGTGCCGAGTCCCCCACCGTCCCGGACCTCAACCTCGCCATCGGCGACGGCGAGTTCCTCGTGCTCGTCGGGCCGTCCGGCTGCGGAAAGTCGACGATCCTGCGCTCCCTCGCGGGCCTGGAACCCACGAGTGCGGGCGCGGTGACCATCGGCGGGCGCGACGTGACCGGTGTCGAGCCCGGTGACCGGGACATCGCGATGGTCTTCCAGGACTACGCCCTCTACCCCCACATGTCGGTGCGCGAGAACATGGCGTTCGCGCTGACCATCGCCAAGCGGCCCAAGGCCGAGATCGCCGAGCGTGTGCAGCACGCCGCCGACCTGCTCGACCTGGGTGACTACCTCGACCGCAAGCCCAAGGACCTCTCCGGCGGTCAGCGGCAGCGCGTGGCGATGGGCCGGGCGATCGTGCGTGAGCCTCAGGTGTTCCTCATGGACGAGCCGCTGTCGAACCTGGACGCGAAGCTGCGCGTGCAGACCCGCGCCCAGATCGTGAAGCTGCAGCACGACCTGGGCGTGACCACGGTGTACGTGACGCACGACCAGGTGGAGGCGATGACCATGGGCGACCGCGTGGCGGTGCTCAGGGACGGACGGCTGCAGCAGGTCGACACACCGCAGAGGCTCTACAACGAGCCGGTCAACGCCTTCGTCGCCGGGTTCATCGGCTCCCCGGCGATGAACCTGCTCGTCCTGCCCGCCGGGCAGGACGAGCTGGCCGGTCTCGGCGTCCGACGGCCCGACGGGGTCACCGGCGAGCTGCTGGTGGGGGTGCGTCCCGAGCACCTGGTGGTCGGCGCCGGGCAGGACGGTCTCGGCGGCACGGTGTCGCTGGTCGAGGAGCTCGGCGCGGACTCCAACGTCTACGCCGACACCGCGGCCGGCCAGGTGACCGCGAAGTCGCAGGCGCAGGCACCGGAGCTCCCGCGCATCGGGGGGAGCGTCTCGTTCACCCTCACCGACACAGCCCGGGTGCATTTCTTCGACGCGGTGTCCGGTCGGCGGGTGAGCTGACACCCCCGTTGCACCCCGGATCCGGTGCGCAGATACTACACTCAACCGAAGAACCCGCCCGGCGGCGTGCCTCGCACCTCCCGCCACGGTGGGGGTGACGTTTCATCAGTTGAGTTCCGTCGGCGGTGGTCGTGCGGAGCCGTACCTACGTAGAAAGGTTCGGGCCATGGCCAACCTCTCAAAGAAGATCCTGGCCGGTGTCTCGGCCGTCGGGCTCAGCGCAGCGCTGGTGTCCTGCTCCTCCGACGACGGCGGCGACGGGGGGAACGGGGGCAACGGCGGTTCCGACGGTCACGGCCCCATCACCTTCGCGATGGGCAAGAACGACACGGACAAGCTCCGCCCCATCATCGACAAGTGGAACGAGGACAACCCGGACGAGCAGGTCACCCTCCAGGAGCTCGCCGGCGAGGCGGACGCCCAGCGTGACACGCTCGTGCAGTCCCTGCAGGCCGGCGCCTCCGACATCGACGTGATGGCCCTCGACGTGGTCTGGACCGCGCAGTTCGCCGCGCAGGGCTGGCTCGCCCCGCTGCAGGACGACCTCGAGGTCTCCACCGACGGTCTGCTGGAGGCCACCGTGGACTCCGCCACCTACAACGACGTGCTCTACGCGCTGCCGCAGAACACCAACGGCCAGCTGCTGTACCGCAACACCGACATGGTGCCCGAGGCCCCGGAGAACTGGGACGACGTGGTCTCCTCCTGCGAGGAGGTCACCGACGACAACAACGACTGCCTGATCACCCAGCTCAAGCAGTACGAGGGACTCACGGTCTCCACCGCCGGCTTCATGAGCGGCTGGGGCGGCGGCATCCTCGACGAGAACGGCGACGTCACCGTGACCTCGGACGAGTCCCGCGAGGGCCTGCAGGCCCTGGTCGACGCCTACGAGGACGGCACGATCTCCCGCTCCTCCACCGGTGCGACCGAGGAGGAGACCAACCTGAGCTTCACCCAGGGCCAGAACGCCATGGCGATCAACTGGCCGTACATGTACGGCGAG
Source organism: Corynebacterium sp. AOP12-C2-36 (assembly GCF_052379185.1). NCBI lineage: Bacteria > Bacillati > Actinomycetota > Actinomycetes > Mycobacteriales > Corynebacteriaceae > Corynebacterium > Corynebacterium sp. AOP12-C2-36. Next base: position 9,990 of record NZ_JBQSYJ010000005.1, read on the forward strand.
GCCGAGGCCGAGGGCTCCGCCGTCGCCGGCAAGGTCGAGGTCCAGCCGCTCGTCGGCAAGGACGGGGTGGGCGTCTCCACCCTGGGCGGCTACAACAACGGCATTAACGTGAACTCGGAGAACAAGGCCACCGCCCTGGACTTCATGCAGTTCATCATCAGCGAGGAGAACCAGCGTTCCTTCGCCGAGGAGTCCTTCCCGCCGGTGCTGTCCTCCATCTACGACGATGAGTCGCTGATCGAGGAGTTCCCCTACCTCCCGGCCCTGAAGGAGTCGCTGGAGAACGCCGAGCCGCGCCCGGTGTCCCCGTCCTACGACTCGCTGTCCAAGGCGGTCCAGGACAACGCCTACGCCGCCATCACCGGCGGCAAGAGCGTCGAGGACGCGACGAACGACATGGAGTCCGCCATCGCGAACGTGACCGGCTAACCACGGTCCCGCTCTCCTCCCCGCCAGAGCCGCAGCGCCCGGTTGCCGTCGCACCCCGTCGACGGCATTCCGGGCGTCGCGTTTTACCGATAAGGTTCACCCTGTGACTTCCGTAACACCCCAGAAGAAGCGTGACCTGCGCGCCGTGTGGCTCGTCGGCCCCAGTCTCGCGCTGCTCGCCGTGGTCATCGGCTACCCGATCCTGCGCGCGGTCTACCTGTCCTTCCAGGCCGACCGTCACCTCGACCCGGACACCGGTATGTTCGTCGACGGCGGGTTCGCCGGGCTGGACCACTACCTGTACTGGCTGACGCAGCGGTGCCTGTCCCCCACCGGGGAGGCCACGACCTGTGCGCCGGGCAACCTGGCCACGGACTTCTGGCCGGCGTTGTGGATCACCCTGTTCTTCGTGGTGGTCACCGTCGCCCTGGAGACCGCACTGGGGCTGTGGATGGCGATCACCATGTCGAAGACCTTCTGGGGACGCAGCCTGCTGCGTGCCGCGGTGCTGATCCCCTGGGCGATCCCCACGGCGGTGACGGCGAAGCTGTGGCAGTTCATCTTCGCCCCGGACGGCATCGTCAACTCCATGTTCGGGCTGAACGTCGCCTGGACCACCGACCCCTGGGCCGCCCGCTTCGCCGTGATCATCGCCGACGTGTGGAAGACCGCACCGTTCATGGCGCTGCTGATCCTCGCCGGCCTGCAGATGGTCCCCGGCGGGGTCTACGAGGCCGCGCGGGTGGACGGGGCGTCACGCTGGCAGCAGTTCACCCGCATCACCCTGCCGCTGATCAAGCCGGCGCTGATGGTGGCGGTGCTGTTCCGCACCCTGGACGCGCTGCGCATGTACGACCTGCCGGTGATCATGATCAGCGAGTCGACGAACTCGCCGACCGCGGTGATCAGCCAGCTGGTGATCACCGACACCAAGTCCGGCAACTTCAACTCCGCCTCGGCGGTGTCCACGCTGATCTTCCTGCTCATCTTCGCCGTGGCCTTCGTGATGGTGAAGTTCCTCGGCGCCGACGTCGCCGGCACGCAGAACATGCCGCGCACGGCACGCAGGGGCCTGTTCGGACGCAGACGTGACCCGGACGAACCCCCGGAACCCCGGCACACGACCGGCGACACGACCGGTGACAAGACCCCTGAAGAAACCACGGAGGCCACCCGATGATGAAGGTCGTCCGCAACTACCTGCCCGTGCTCGTCATCCTGGTCTGGGCGCTCGCCCCGTTCTACTGGATGGTGGTCACCGCCTTCCGCGACAAGGCCCACACCTTCTCCACCAACCCGGTGCCCAGCCACCTCACCCTCGACAACTTCAAGGACGCCCTGGCCACCGACGCGGGCAACAACTTCCTGCGCGCCATCGGCAACAGCCTGATCATCGGCGTGGCGACCACCGCCATCGCCCTGGTCGTCGGCGTCTTCACCGCCTACGCCCTGGCACGCGTGGACTTCCGCGGCAAGGGGTTCGTCACCGGCATCATCCTCGCCGCCTCGATGTTCCCCGGCATCGCCCTGGTGACCCCGTTGTTCCAGCTGTTCAGCAACATCGGCTGGATCGGCACCTACCAGGCGTTGATCATCCCGAACATCTCCTTCGTCCTCCCGCTGACCGTCTACACCCTGACGTCCTTCTTCCGTGAGCTGCCGTGGAAGCTCGAGGAGGCCGCCCGGGTGGACGGGGCGTCGCGGGGACTCGCCTTCCGCAAGGTCATCCTGCCGCTCGCCGCCCCGGCGCTGTTCACCACCGCGATCCTGGCGTTCATCGCCACGTGGAACGAGTTCATGCTGGCCAAGCAGCTGTCCACCACGTCGACCGAGCCGGTGACGGTGGCCATCGCCCGCTTCACCGGGGCGAGCGCCTTCCAGTTCCCCTACGCCGCCACGATGGCCGCCGGCGCGCTGGTGACCATCCCGCTGGTGGTCATGGTGCTGGTGTTCCAGCGCCGCATCGTCTCCGGGCTGACCGCCGGTGGCGTGAAGTGACCCCCGACAGATCCGAGTACCGTCGCCGACGCACCGTCCTGGAGGCGGTCCTCGGATTCCTGGCGTTCTTCTGCGTCCTGGCCCTCGTCCAGGCCGTGTGGAACGTGCTCCAGGACGACCCGGCGGTGTGGCCCGCCCTGCTGCTCGCCGCGCTCCTCCTCGCCACGTGGGCGGTGTGGCGCCGGTGGCGCCGCTACGACTGAAGGACGAAGGACGCCAGCCTTCCCCGCACCGTCTCAGGCCCGCCCCAGCACCCGGTGGATCATCAGCGCCACGTACTCGCGCAGGTACGCCGCCGGCAACGACGGTTTGGGCGTCGGGGCACCCAGCACCACCGCGTCGAAGGGACGCCCGTTGCCACCCCGCTCCTCCTGCAGCATCGCCACGATGCGCTCGGTGCGCATCACGTGGAAGTCCGAGGTGCACACCACGATCGACGGGTGACGCACCCCCTGCCCTGCCAGGAGGTCGAGGCTGAAGTGGAGGTTCTCGGTGGTGTCCGTGGCGTCCCGCTCCTCCAGGATCACCTCGCGCGGGAATCCGCGGGACGCGAGGTAGCGGTGCATCGCCTCCGCCTCGGTGCAGGGCTCGTCCTCCCCCATCCCGCCGGAGACGATCAGCTCCACCGGTGAGCCCGGGTCCGCGTCGGTCAGCGTGCGCCAGGCAGCGGCACCCCGGTCGCACCGGCAGGCCAGCAGTGCACTGACCTTGTCGTGGTGGAGGCCCGCGCCGAGGACGACCACGGCGTCCACACCTGCGCCACCGGAATCCACCGGCACCGGCCGGTGTCGACCCCGCCGCACCTGCCACAGGAACAGCATCATCGAGCCCACCGCGGCGACCCAGAGCACCACCCCGGCGGCACCCAGCACGGTGAGCACGATCAGGGCGTCGTTCACGCCCGGGCCCCAGCTACGCCAGGTGCGCCACGCGGCCGTGGCAAGCACCGCGCTGCCGAGTCCGAGGGTCAGCATCATCGCCGCGGCGACCACGGTGCTCAGATGGAACCAGCCGCGACCGTCGACCCCGGGCAGGGCGTCTCCCATCCACCGGGCGACGACCCACCCCACGCCGGCCACGAGCAGCTGCGAGATCCCCCACGAGATCCACAACGGCACCGGGAAACCGCCGCCGTGGGCGGCGACGATCAGCCACGCCCACATCAACTCGGCGACGAGCAGCACCATCAGCCCGTTGCCGTGCCAGCGCGACCGCGACTTCACCGTCCACGCCGTGGCGGCGACCGCCACCGCGACGAGGACGGTGACCAGCAGCATTCCCGACATTCCGGCGGTTCCTACTCCCCCATCAGCTGCTGCTTGAGACGGTGGTCCTTCTCCAGCACCTCGTCGCGCATGCGCTCCTGGTAGGCGACCATGCCCTCCAGCAGACGGGGATCGGCCACCCCCAGCATGCGCACGGCCAGCAGGCCGGCGTTCTTCGCCCCGTCGATGGACACCGTGGCGGTCGGCACACCGGCCGGCATCTGCACGATGGACAGCAGCGAGTCGAGCCCGTCGAGGTTCTTCAGCGCCCGCGGGATACCGATGACCGGCAGCGGGGTGGCCGCGGCGACCATGCCGGGCAGGTGGGCGGCGCCGCCGGCGCAGGCGATGATCACCTTCACCCCGGTGGTGTGCGCCGCGCGGGCGTAGTCCAGCATCCGCTCGGGGGTGCGGTGGGCGGACACCACACCGATCTCCATGGGTACGCCGAACTCCGCCAGGACCTGCGCGGCAGGCTCCACGGTCGGCCAGTCGGAGTCCGACCCCATCACGATGCCGACCAGCGGGGTCGGCGCCACGTTGTGTTCACTGCTCTCGGTAGTCACGCCGACCGATCCTACCCCGTCAGGCGTCCGTCCAGCGCGCCGTCACCAGGAAGTCGGACGCCAGGCGCGCGTCGCGGCGCAGCGCCTCCACCGCGTCGGCCGCGGCGGCCTGCCCGAAGGGCAACGACATGTTCACGTGCCCGATCTTGCGGCGCGGCCGCCAGTCCTTGCCGTAGAGGTGGATCTTCGCCGTCGGGAAGCGGCGCCACACCTCGTCCATGCGCTCCGGCATCGGCATCTGCGGGTCCGCCTCGTCGTGCCCCAGGACGTTGGCCATCACCGTGGCACCGGTGAGCTGTTCGGTGGAGCCCAGCGGGCGGTCCAGGACGGCGCGCAGGTGCTGCTCGAACTGGCTCGTCACGCAGCCGTCCTGCGTCCAGTGCCCGGTGTTGTGCGGGCGCATGGCCAGCTCGTTGACGATGATCTCCGGCTGACCGGCCTCGTCCTCGGTCTCGAAGAGCTCCACGGCGAGCACACCGGTGACGCCCAGCTCCGCGGCGACCTCGCGGGCCAGGTCGTGGGCCTGGGCCACCACACGCGCCTGGCCGTCCGACGCCACCGGCGCCGGCGACACCGCCAGGTAGCAGATCCCGTCGGCCTGCACCGACTCCACCACCGGCCAGGACGCGACCTCGCCGGACGGGGTGCGCGCCACCATCGCCGACAGTTCGCGCACCAGACGCACCTTCTTCTCCGCCATCAGCGGGACGTCCTGCGCCAGCAGTTCGGCGACGAGGGTGGCGGTCTCCTCACGCGAGCCGGGGAACCACACGCCCTTGCCGTCGTAGCCGCCACGGCGGGCCTTCAGGCACACGGCACCGTCGGTGGCGTCCCAGAAACCGGTGGCGTCCTCCACCGTCTCCACCGCCAGGAACGGCGGCACCGGGGCACCGATCTCGCGCATGCGCTTACGCATCACCAGCTTGTCCTGCGCGTTGATCAGGGCGGACGGCTGGGGCTGGACGTTGACGCCCTCGGCGATCAGGCCCTCGAGGTAGGCGTTCGGCACGTGCTCGTGGTCGAAGGTCACCGCGTCCGCACCGTCCGAGACCGCGCGGACCACGTCCTCCCGCGTGTACTCCCCCAGCCACACGTCCGCCGTCGCCTGCGACGCCGAGGACGCCCCCGAGCCGGCGAGCAGTCGCACGGTGAGCCCCAGCTCGATGCCGGCCTGCTGCATCATCCGGGCCAGCTGGCCGTCACCGATCACGGTGACCAGCGGCATGTCCGGGGAGTGCGCCTCCGGGCGGGCGAGAGTTCGGTCCAGAGTTGGTTCCAGGTTCTTCTGCTCGTCAGTCACGGTGGTTCAGTATAGCGGCCGCGGCAGGTTCACCGGGATGCGGGAACGAACCATGCGGGCGAACCTGCGGGCGTAGGGGACGTCGCGCAGCACCAGCGGACGCCCGCCGCCACGCAGGAACACACGCACCTCCGACTTGTGCGCGCTCACGTCCACGATCTGACCCAACGGCACCTCGCCGACCTGGCTGCGCAGGTGCCCCGTGGCGGTTATGAGCCGGCGGTCGGTGAGCATCATCCGGCTGCGGTGGCGGAACAGCAGGTGACGCAGGCACCTCCGCCACGCCAGCCACACCCACAGCACCAGCAACGCCCGGCGCGCCCACAGCGCCGCGGTGGCGGTGGACGCGTCCGACTCGCCGACGAGCAGCGGGACGTCGCCGATGTTGTCCGGCACGTAGCCGACCCACGTGGTCGCCAGCCCGCCGAGGTAGGAGTCGAGCAGGCCCACGACCATCCAGACCAGCCCGGTGATCACGATGAGTTCCAGCACCGGGAACAGCGTGCTGCGCCGCGAGGGGCTGAGCTCGGCGAAAACCTGCTCGTCCGGGGCGAACTGGATCTTCGGCACGACCGCGCCCCCTTACCCTCGTCCGACGGGGCGCAGGTGCACCACGTCACCGGCGGTGACGGTCCGCCGCTCCCCTGTGCCCGTCGCGCCTGTCTCCATGACGAGCCCACCGTGGGCGTCGAGGTCCACGGCCGTGCCGGTGAGCTCCTCGCCGCCCGGCAGCTCGGCGCGCACCCGGGTGCCCAGGGTCGCGGACAGTTCCCGGTAACGCCGACGCAGCCCGTCCAGCGCCGCCCCGCCGGAGCGCCACGCCTCGTCCACGGCCAGGATGCTCCGCAGTTCCGCGGCGGCGACGCGTTCGCGGTCCTCCACCGAGGCCAACGACGCGCCCTGCGTGGTCAGGGAGGTGCCGGCCTCGACACCGGCCTCGTCGAACTCCTCCGGGGTGATCGAGGCGTTCAGCCCGACCCCCACGACCACGGCGACCGGGTTGGTGCTCACCGCCTCGACGAGGATGCCGGCGAGCTTGCGGTAGCCGTGCGGGGTGCGCTCGCCGGGGGCCTCCGGCACGATCACGTCGTTCGGCCACTTGAGCTGCGCGTCCACCCCCACGCTGCGTGCGGCCTCCGCCACGGCCACCCCGACCAGCAGCGGCAGCTCGCCGAAGCGTTCCACCGGCACCTCCCGGGCGGACGGACGCAGCAGGACGCTCATGATCACCTGCGCGCCCGCCGGCGCCGACCACCGACGGCCCAAGCGTCCGCGGGCGGTGACCTGCTCCTCGGCCAGGATCACCGAACGGTCGGCGATGTCCGGGTCGACGCGGTAGGCGTCCGCCAGGTCCGCGTTGGTGGAACCGGTGGTGCCGACCACGGTCAGCGGACCGGCCACCCCCGCCCCGGCGCCGTCCGCCACGAGGCGGGCGAGGCGGGTCGCGTCCAGCGCGGCACGGGAGTTCCCGGGGCCAGAGTTCCCGGGGTCGACGGATTCAGACGGGGCACCTGTCATGGCCACAAGGATAACGCGCCCGCGCCCCGACGGCGGAGTGGGCCGCACCGGCCAGGCGGTGAGGACTTCCGGACGGGTTTGCTCCTAGACTGTAGGCCATGACTTCACCCACCCCCGCCCCGCGCCAGGTCGACACGTCTACCACCGCAGGGAAACTCGAGGATCTCCGTATCCGTCTCGAGGAGACGTCCGCCCCGGTCGGCGACGAGGCCGTCGCGGACATCCACGGGTCCGGCCGGCTCACCGCCCGCGAGCGGGTCGACCACCTCCTGGACGACGGATCCTTCGTCGAGATCGACGCCCTGGCACGCCACCGCGCCAACGCCTACGGCATGGACCGCTCGAGGCCGGTGTCCGACGGCGTCGTCACCGGCTACGGCACCGTGGACGGCCGCCAGGTGTGCGTGTTCTCGCAGGACGGCACCGTCTTCGACGGGACCGTGGGCGAGGTGCACGCCGAGAAACTGGTCAAGGTCATGGAGCTGGCGCTGCGCTCCGGTGTGCCGCTGGTGGGCGTGCACGACTCCACCGGCGCGCGGGTGAAGGAGGGCGTGGTGTCGCTGGGCATGGCCGCACGCCTGTACCGGCTGCGCACCAGCATGTCCGGTGTGGTGCCGCAGATCTCGGTGATCGCCGGGCCGACGGCCGGCACCGAGGCGCACCAGCCGGTCCTGGCCGACCTGGTGGTGATGGTGGACGGTTCCTCGTCGCTGTACCTCACCGACCCGGAGATCACCCGCCGTGTCGTCGGTGAGGACGTCACCGCCGACGACCTGGGCTCCGCCGCCGTGCACGCCGCCGTGACGGGCACCTCGCACCACACCGCCGCCGACGACCGCGCCGCCCTCGACTTCGTGCAGGCAGCGCTGTCGCAGCTGCCGTCCAACAACCGCTCGGTGGTGCCCTTCGGCGAGGATGCCTCGGATTCTTCGGATTCTTCGGATTCTTCGGATTCTTCGGATTCTTCGGATTCTTCGGATTCTTCGGATTCTTCGGATTCTTCGGATTCTTCCGCGACCGACGCCCTGGACGCCGTGATCCCGGACTCCCCGCTGGCCGGCTACGACGTGACCGACGTCCTCGCCGGCATCGTCGACGAGGGGTCCTTCCTGGAGCTGCAGCCCGACTACGCCGGCAACGTGCTGACCGGCTTCGCCCGCGTCGCCGGACGCAGCGTCGGCGTCGTCGCCAGCCAGCCGATGGTGCTCGCCGGCGCGTTGGACGCCGCGGCGTCGCGCAAGGCCGCCCGCTTCGTCCGCACCTGCGACGCCTTCAACCTCCCCCTCGTCTTCGTGGTGGACTCCCCCGGCTTCATGCCCGGCAAGGACGAGGAGCGCGGTGGCCTGCTGCGCAACTCCGCGCCGCTGCTGTACGCCGTGGCGGAGGCCAGCGTGGGCATCGTCACCGTGGTGACGCGCAAGGCCTACGGGACGTCCTACGTGGCCCTGGGCTCGAAGAACATCGGCGCCGACCTCGTCTTCGCCTGGCCGAGCGCCCAGATCTCCAACGCCGACGCCCAGAACACCGTCGCCGCCGTCCACGCCGAGACACTGGCCAAGGCCGAGAAACGCCGCAAGGACGTCGACGCCCTCACCGTGGAGCTCACCGACGAGGTGGAGAAGACCCTGGTCAACCCGTACGCCGCCGCCGAGCGTGGCTACGTCGACGCGGTGATCCCCCCGTCGCAGACCCGCGCCCGGCTCATCGACGGTCTCGGCCTGCTGGAACGCAAGGTCGTCGACAGCCCCGCCCGCAAGCACGGCAACCTGCCACTGTAGGAGGAGACGAGCATGACAACCCCCACCCCCGCCACCCCGGTGCCCTTCACCGTCGTCAAGGGCCACCCCGACGAGGTCGAGACCGAGGCCATCGCCCGCGCCCTGGCCGTCCTCGTGGCCGAGTCCGCCTCCTCCGGCACCGGCGCCGACCCCCGTGAGATCAACCGGCTGCGCGCCCGCACCACCTCCCGCGGCACCTGGGGAACCCCCACCGAACGCCTCCGCGGCGCGCGGAACTTCAACCCCACCGGCTTCCGTGCCTGAGCGCACTCCTGGGCGCACTCCTGGGCGCACCTTCGTCCTCGCGTCCTCCTCCCCCTCTCGCCTGTCGATCCTGCGCTCCGCCGGCGTCGAGCCGTCCATCCTGGTCCCCGGGGTGGACGAGGACGCCGCCGTCGCCGACCTGCACACACGCGTGGCCTCCCCCACCTCCGCGCAGGTCGTCTGCCACCTCGCGCAGACCAAGTCGCAGGCGGTGCTCACCCAGTACGCCGACCGGCTCGACCCGGGCAGCGTCGTCGTCGCCGCAGACTCCATGCTGCTGCTCGACGGCGAACTGCAGGGCAAGCCCCTGACCGCCGAGCGCACCGTGCAGCGGTGGCGTCAGCAGCGCGGCAGGAGCGCCACCCTGGTCACCGGGCACGCCGTGACCTTCCTGGGTGCAGCCGGCCACGAGACCGTGACCGGCGCCAGCGAGACCGTGGTCCACTTCGCCGACGCGTCCGACCGCGACATCGAGGCCTACGCCGCCACCGGCGAGCCCCTGCAGTGCGCCGGTGCGTTCACCCTCGAGGCCCTGGGCGGTTGGTTCATCGACCGGATCGAGGGCGATCCCTCCAGCGTGATCGGGCTGTCGCTGCCCCTGCTGCGGCGCACCCTCGCCGGCTTCGGGCTGGACGTCTCGGAGTTCTGGAACCGGTAGCTGCTCGCACACTCTCCCCTCCTTGCGCCATCTTGAGCCCTCAGGCCGCCACGGACCCTCCTCGGCGACCTGAGGGCTCAAGATGCGCCGTTGTCCACCGGGGCCCGTGCCACACACGTCGGGCGCTCCCGGCCATCGTCCCGGTGCGGCGCAGCGAGCTGCCCGACGCACTGTGGCAGTGCACCACGCTGAACGGGCCGGCCCTGGCCGCCGCCGGCAGGGGCAAGGTCGACCAACGCACACTGGAGCGGCTGATGGGACTCAGCGACCCCGGTGCCCGGTCGCCGCAGGAGACCACGCTCCGGCTCGTCGCGAACCCGCTGCTGCCGGAGCCGTTCACCTGGGCCTCACAGGTACGGGTGGACCTGCCCGGACGTTCGACGGTGCTCGACCTCGCCTGCCGTGAACTGAAGGTGGGAGGTATTGCGTGTCGACGCCGCGCTGCTCAACCGGCGCCACGACAATCTCCTCGGACAGCTCACCAAGGCGATCGCACGTACGGCACCGTGAGCCCTCAGGTCGCTCAGAGTGCCCCAGGGCGACCTGGGGGCTCAAGGTGCCGGGGGCCACATCACCCACCGGAATTGTGCGGCGATCGCATTTCGTCGGGCCACGGGCGCTAGACTGCGTGTGACGACATGAAAGGCGGTGCCCTCACCCGTGAGAATCGAACTGGACCCCAGCCCGAATCTTCGGCAGTACGCCCACCCGGGCAAGCTCGTGACGAGCTCCTGGCTGGGCGCGAAACTGGGCGGCCCCGGGTTGAAGGTGGTGGAGTCGGACTCCGACCCCATCCTCTACAACATCGGACACCTGCCCACCGCCATCCGCATCGACCTGCACGATGACCTCGGTGACCCCGTCACCAGGGACTTCCTCGACGGCGAGGCCTTCGCCCGGCTCATGGACGCCAAGGGCATCACCCGGGACGACACGGTGGTGCTCTACGGCAACGACTCCAACCTCTGGGCGAGCTACACGTTCTGGATCTTCGAGCTCTTCGGCCACCCGGACGTGCGCCTGCTCGACGGCGGTCGCGAGGCGTGGATGCAGGACGAACGCGAGACGTCCTACGACGCCCCGCCGGAGCCCACCACCGGTTACCCGGTGGTCGAGCGTGACGACGTCTCCCACCGCATCTTCGTCGACGAGGTGCTCGCCCGCCGCGACGAGGTGCAGCTGGTGGACCTGCGGGATCCGGAGGACTTCATCGGTGCCGTGACCTCCGGGGAGGAGGACGCGCCGGCGACGGTGTGCCGCAACGGGCACATCCCGGGCGCGGTGAACATCCCGCAGCGTGCCACGCTGCACCCCAACCACCGCTTCCGCAAGCGCGGGGAGCTGGACGAGGTGTTCTCCGGGCTCGACGCCGCCGCGTCCACGGTCCCCTACTGCCATGCCGGCGAGAAGGCCGCGCACCTGTGGTTCGTGCTGCACCACCTGCTGGGCTGGGAGGACGTCCGTGCGTACGACGGCTCCTGGGTCGAGTGGGGCAACATGGTGCGCATGCCCATCGCCACCGGCGCCTGAGAGGGCCGTCGACGTCGTTTCTTCCTGTCGCGGGGTGACGTAGTAACGTCGTCACATCGTAGACCCTTGTGTGAGTGTCGTGTGTGACCCGTTTTTGTGAGGAGTGAACGTGCCGGTAGAGACCCGGAAGCTGTCGAAGGTGACGAAGGTGCTGATCGCCAACCGTGGCGAGATCGCCGTCCGGGTGATCCGGGCCGCCCGCGACGAGGGCATCTCCTCCGTCGCGGTGTACGCCGAGCCGGACGCCGACGCACCGTTCGTGCGCATGGCCGACGAGGCCTTCGCCCTCGGCGGCTCCACCCCTGCGGACTCGTACCTGGACATCACCCGCATCGTGGACGCCGCGGTGCGTTCCGGCGCGGACGCCGTCCACCCCGGTTACGGGTTCCTCTCCGAGCGCGCCGACTTCGCCGAGGCCGTGGTGGACGCCGGGCTGACGTGGATCGGCCCCTCGCCGCGCGCCATCGCCGAGCTGGGCGACAAGGTCACCGCCCGCCACTACGCGCAGAGCGTGGACGCCCCGATGGTCCCGGGCACCCGGGAGCCGGTGAAGGACGCCGCGGAGATCGTGGAGTTCGCCGGAAAGCACGGCCTGCCCGTGGCCATCAAGGCGGCGTTCGGCGGCGGTGGACGCGGCATGAAGGTCGCCCACACCGTCGAGGAGATCCCGGAGCTGTTCGACTCCGCCACCCGTGAGGCCGAGAAGGCGTTCGGCCGCGGTGAGTGCTTCGTGGAGCGCTACCTCGACCGCGCCCGGCACGTGGAGTGCCAGGTGCTGGCGGACGCGCACGGCAACTACGTCGTCGCGTCCACCCGTGACTGCTCGCTGCAGCGCCGGTTCCAGAAGCTCGTCGAGGAGGCCCCGGCCCCGTTCCTCACGGCCGAGCAGGACGACCGGCTGCGCAGTTCCGCCAAGGACATCCTGCGCGCCGCCGACTACCAGGGCGCGGGCACCGTGGAGTTCCTCATCGGCTCCGACGGCCTGATCTCCTTCCTGGAGGTCAACACCCGGCTGCAGGTCGAGCACCCCGTCACCGAGCAGGTCACCGGCTGGGACCTGGTGCGTGAACAGTTCCGCATCGCCGAGGGACTGGAGCTGTCGCGCACCAGCGACCCGGAGATCCAGGGCCACTCCATCGAGTTCCGCATCAACGGGGAGGACGCCGCCGCGAACTTCATGCCCGCCCCCGGTGCGCTGACGTCCTACCGTGAGCCATCCGGCCCGGGTGTGCGCGTCGACTCCGGCGTGGAACAGGGTGCGGTCGTCGGCGGCCAGTTCGACTCCATGCTCGCCAAGCTCATCGTCACCGGCGAGGACCGCGACCAGGCGCTGACCCGGGCACGCCGCGCCCTGGACGAGTACGTGGTCGAGGGCCTGCCGACGGTCATCCCCTTCCACCGTGCCGTCCTCGACGACGACGCCTTCACCGGCGACTCCCTCGACGTGTACACCCGCTGGATCGAGGAGGAGTGGGACAACCAGCTGCCGGCCGCCACCGACGCCGAGGCGGAGGCAGGCGCCGACGAGCCCGTGCCGTCCCGCCGCATCGCCGTCGAGGTCGACGGACGCCGCGTCGAGGTCAGCGTCCCAGGTGACCTCGTCGGCACCGGCGGGACGCGTCGCCGCACCCGCAAGAACACCGGACGCCGCGAGGTCAAGGTCTCCGGCGACACCGCGGTCGCCCCCATGCAGGGCACCGTGGTCACCGTCCTGGTCGAGGAGGGTACCGAGGTCGCCGAGGGTGACCCGCTGCTGGTCATCGAGGCGATGAAGATGGAGAACTCCGTCAAGGCGCACAAGGCCGGCACCGTGCAGGAGCTCGGCGTGGCCGCCGGGGACGGTGTCACCAAGTCGCAGCCGCTGCTGAAGATCCTCTGATGGTCGACCGGCTCAGCGGCCTGTTCCGGCCCCGGCAGGGACGGCAGGCGGGACGCGGCTACGTCCTGTCGCTGGACCAGGGAACCACGTCCACCCGCGCCATCGTCTTCGACGCCGCCGGTGCCGTGCACTCCGTCAGCCAGCTGGAACACCGGCAGATCTTCCCCCGTCCCGGATGGGTCGAGCACGACCCGGAGGAGATCCGCCTCAACGCCCGCCGCGTGATCGGCGACACCGTCGCCCGCTCCGACATCGGCACCGAGGACCTCACCGCCCTGGGCATCACCAACCAACGCGAGACCACCGTGGTCTGGGACCGGGAGACCGGCGAGCCCGTCTACAACGCCATCGTCTGGCAGGACAACCGCACCGGCGACTTCTGCTCCCGCCTCGACGCCGAGCACGGCGACCTCTTCCGGGAACGCACCGGGCTGCCGGTGTCCACCTACTTCGCCGGCCCGAAGATCCGCTGGATCCTCGACAACGTCGAGGGTGTGCGTGAGCGTGCCGAACGCGGCGAACTCGCCTTCGGCACCATGGACACCTGGATCATCTGGGAACTCACCCGCCGCTCCCGGCACAACTCCACGAACCGCCGCCACCGCGCCCGGCACATCACCGACGTCACCAACGCCTCGCGGACCATGCTCATGGACCTGCGCACCCAGAAGTGGGACCCGGAGCTGTGCGAGGCGATGGGCGTGCCGATGTCCATGCTGCCGGAGATCGTCAGCTCCTCCGAGCAGGTCGGGCGGGTGCAGCGCTCCGGGCCGGTGCACAACGTGGCCATCGCCGGCATCCTCGGCGACCAGCAGGCCGCCACCTTCGGACAGGCGTGCACCGAACCCGGTGAGGCCAAGTGCACCTACGGCACCGGCAACTTCCTGCTGATGAACACCGGCACCACCCTGGAGACGTCCTCCCACGGGCTGCTGAGCACCGTGGCCTACCGGCTGGGCAACCAGCCCGCCGTGTACGCCCTGGAAGGCTCCGTGGCGGTCACCGGCTCACTGATCCAGTGGCTGCGCGACAACCTCGGGCTGATCAGCTCCTCCTCCGAGGTCGAGGGCCTGGCCCGTAGCGTGGACGACAAAGGCGGCTGCGTGGTCGTGCCGGCGTTCTCCGGACTGCTGGCACCCCGGTGGGAGCCGGACGCCCGCGGCATCATCGCCGGGCTGACCCGCTACGTGACCAAGGCGCACATCGCCCGCGCCGCCCTGGAGGCCACCGCCTTCCAGACCCGCGAGGTCGTCGACGCGATGAACGCCGACTCCGGCGTCCCGCTGACACACCTGCGCGCCGACGGCGGCATGGTGGAGAACACCCTGCTGATGCAGTTCCAGTCCGACCAGCTCGGCGTGCCCGTCACCGTCCCCAAGATCACCGAGACCACCGCGCTCGGCGCCGCCTACGCCGCCGGCCTGGCCACCGGGTTCTTCGCCGACCTCGACGAGATCCGCCGGCTGTGGCAGGAGGAACGCACCTACACCCCCGACGTGCCGGCGTCCGACCGCGACGAGGCCTACGCCCTGTGGAACAAGGCCGTGGAGCGCACCCTCGGCTGGGCCTGATTTTGGGGCCTGACCCTCTGTCCTACACTGGGGACCATGTCACGTGATCCCCGAGACCCCACCGTCCGTATCGGCGACGCCGACCGTGAGGCCGCGCTGTCGGTGCTGGCCGTCCACTTCGCCGACGGCCGGATCACACTGACCGAGTACGACGACCGCTGCCGCGAGGCCGCGGCCGCCCAGACCAGGCACGAGCTCGACGTCCTGTTCCACGACCTGCCCGCACTGCCGAACCAGTCCGGCCAGCCCGGCCAGCCCGGCGGGGCGGTGTCCGTCTACTCCGCCGGCGAACTCGCCGAACAGCACCGCCGTGGCGCACGCCCCCGCGCCGGCATCATGGCGCTGACCACCCTCGGCTCCGTCGCCGGGGCCATCGCCCTGGGCAACGACGCCTCCGCGCTCCTGCTGCTGCTCATCCCCGCGGTCGCGGTACTGCTGTACGTGCTGAAGGTCGGCCCCGAGTCCTGGCACACCCCCAGCCCGGAGGCCCTGGAACGGGCGAGGATGCGCCGGCTGCGCCGCGAACACCGGCTGGCGTTGGAGGAGCAGCAGCACACCCAGCAGCTCGCGCTGGAGGAGCAGAAGGCCCGGCGTAAGATGCGCACCTCGGAGATGACCGGCGACGCCATGGACATGGCGCAGCGCGCGATGAAGGGCGCCGCAGGACGGTTCCGGCCGCGTCGCGGCGAGGGTCCCGGTGACGGTCCCGGTACTACTGGTCCCCGAGGGTGATGAACTGGTCGATGACCCCGGCGAACATCCGGATGCCCACCGGCAGGCACGCCTCGTCCAGCACGATGTTGGGCTGGTGGAGGTCGGGCTTCTCCCCCCGGCCCGTCCACGCGCCCAGGCGCGCCATCGCACCGGGGACGTGCTCCAGGTACCAGCTGAAGTCCTCGCCGCCGGAGGACTGCGGTGCCTCCTGCAGGGCGTGCGGGTCGACGTCCTTCACGGCCTGCGCCATCACGGCGGTGCAGGCGTCGTCGTTGGTCACCGGCGGCACACCCTTGGTGTAGCGGATCTCCGCGGTGGCCCCGGTGGGGGCCAGGATCTGCTCCACGAGCTGGGGGAACAGGGCGTCCAGCTCGCGCCAGACCGTGGGGCTTCCGGTGCGCAGCGTGCCCAGCAGCGTGGCCTCCTGGGGGATGGCGTTGAAGGCGGACCCGCCGTTGACCGCGCCGAAGGTCAGCACGGTGCCGGTCCGCGGGTCCACACGCCTGGACAGGAGGCCGGGCAGCTGGGTGATCAGCAGGCCGACGGCGTAGATCACGTCGGCGGTGAGGTGCGGACGGCTGGTGTGCCCGCCCGCGCCACGCACCACCAGCTCCACCACGTCGGTGGCGGAGGTGATCGCACCGGTGCGCACACCGATCTGCCCGGCGCGCAGCTTCGGCTCGGCGTGCACGGCGAAGATGTGGCTGACGCCCTCGAGGGCACCGGCGCGGATGACGTCGGTCGCCCCACCGTCGAGGACCTCCTCCGCGGGCTGGAAGATGCAGCGTACCCGCTGGGTGAGGCCGTGGTCGCGGTCGTACTCCGCCAGCGCGCAGGCCAGGCCGAGCACCACGGTGGTGTGGATGTCGTGGCCGCAGGCGTGCATCACACCGGTGGTGGTGGAGGCGAAGTCGAGGCCGGTGACCTCGTTGAGTGGAAGGGCGTCGATGTCGGCGCGGAAGGCGATCGCGGGGTCGGCGTCCCGTGTCCCCTGCCCGCCGATGTCGACGGTGACCCCGGTGCCCGGGAGCCGTCGCGGCGACAGGCCTGCGTCGGTGAGCCGGTCGACGATGAACTGCGTGGTCGCGGTCTCGCGGTGGGACAGTTCCGGGTGGGAGTGAAGGTGGCGCCGCCAGCCGATCACCGTGTCGTGGTTGTCGACGGTCCAGGCGGCGACGGCGTCGGCCACCGGGACGGAGTCGGCGGAACCGAGGGTGCTCTCTGAGGCCACTGGGGCGGTGCTCCTTCAAGGTGAAGATCGTGTCGGGATGCTGCGGCGGGACAGCCGTTCCCGGCCATCCTCACCACTCTAGTCACTGTGCCCCTCCTCTCCTACCCCGGGCCACCTGACACCCGCCGCGCCCTATGCTGGGCCGTATGACCGACACGAAGGACACGAACGTCACACCGGACCCGGCCGCGACCGCCCGCCGGGCGGCCACGGAGATCGCGCGCAGGACGGGACGGGACTCCCACGACGTCGCCGTCGTGCTCGGCTCGGGGTGGCGTCCCGCCGCCGACGTGCTGTGCGGCGGGGACGGGGCTGGCGGGGTGACCGAGTTCCCGATGGCCGAGCTGCCCGGTTTCCTGCCGCCCACGGCCGAGGGGCACGGCGGCACGGTGCGCAGCCTGGAGGTCGGCGGGCTGCGCGTCCTGGTGATGCTGGGACGCACCCACGCCTACGAGGGGCACCCGCTGTGGCGGACGGTGCACGCGGTGCGCACCACCGCGGCGTGTGGCGTCCGGCGGCTGGTGCTCACCAACGCCGCCGGCGGGCTCGCCGAGGGCATGGAGGTCGGGGAGCCGGTGCTGATCAGCGACCACCTCAACATGACCGGACGCACCCCGCTGGTGGGCGCGGACTTCGTCAACCTCGTCGACGCCTACTCCCCTGCCCTGCGTGCCCTGGTCCGCGAGCTGCGTCCGGGCACACGCGAGGACGTGTACGCGATGATGCCCGGTCCGCAGTACGAGACGCCGGCGGAGATCCGCATGCTGCGCACCCTCGGCGCCGGGTTGGTCGGCATGTCCACGGTGCACGACACCGTCGCGGCCCGTGCCGAGGGCCTCGAGGTCCTCGGCCTGTCGTTGGTGACGAACCTGGCGGCCGGCATCACCGGCGAACCGCTCGACCACGAGGAGGTACTCGCCGCGGGTGCCGCGTCCGCGGCGGAGGTCGGCGGGCTGCTGCGCACGCTGCTCGAAAGGCTCTCAGACACAACAGAAACGGAGGCCACACGATGAGCGGCACGTTGAGGTTCGGCACGGCAGGTCTGCGCGCCCCGGTGGGCTCGGGGCCGGACCGGATGAACGTGTCCACGGTGACGCGGGCGACCGGCGGGGTCGCCGCCTGGCTGACAGAGCGGCAGGGGCGGCAGGGGCGGCAGGACGGTCCCGTCAGCGTGGCCGTCGGCTACGACTCGCGGTACGGCTCACACGCCATGGCGCGTGCGGCGGCGGAGACCTTCGCCGGGGCGGGGTTCGACGTCACGCTGATCGCCCACCCGGCGCCCACCCCGGTCATCGCGTGGCTGGTGAAGCACCGTGGGCTCGACGCGGGCGTGCAGATCACCGCGAGCCACAACCCGCGCGGCGACAACGGCTACAAGCTCTACCTCGCCGGCGGCTCGCAGCTGGTCAGCCCGGCGGACCGGGAGATCGAGGCGCACATCGACGACCAGCCCTCCGCGCCGGACGTGCCCCGCTCCACCACGGTGTCGCTGGACCTCGGGGCGGTCGACGGCTACGTCTCCGCCGTCGCCGCACCCCTGGCGTCCGGCGAGGGGAAGGTGCTCGCGGCGCGTCGCGACCTGCGGGTCCTCTACACCGCCCTGCACGGGGTGGGTGGCAGCACGCTGGAGGAGTCGTTCCGCAGCGCCGGGTTCAACCGGCCGGACACGGTGGTGCCGCAGCGTTGGCCCGACCCCGAGTTCCCCACCGTCGACTTCCCCAACCCCGAGGAGCCGGGAGCGTGCGACCTGCTGCTGGCGCAGGCGTCCGCCGCGCCGCCCTCGCAACGTCCTGACCTGCTGGTCGCGCTCGACCCGGACGCCGACCGCTGCATGCTCGGCATCCCGGACGCCTCGGCGCCGCTGGGCTACCGGATGCTGCGCGGCGACGAGACCGGTCCGCTGCTCGCGCAGCGGGCGCTGGAGCACAATGGCGCTGAGGGCACTGGCAGCACAGGGAACAAGCCCGTCGTCGCGACGACGGTGGTGTCGTCCTGCCTGCTGGGACGCATCGCCGCGGCCCGCGGCTGGGAGTTCCGCGAGACGATGACCGGGTTCAAGAACCTCGCCCGCGCCGCCGACGATACCGACGGCGAGCTCGCCTACGCCTACGAGGAGGCGATCGGCACCTGCCCGTTCCCGCAGGCCGTGGCCGACAAGGACGGTTTCGCCACCGCGCTGCTCGCCGCCACCTGGGCCGCGGAACTCAAGGCCCACGGCGCCTCACTGCAGGACGAGCTCGACCGGCTCGACGCCGAGTTCGGACCGGTGCGCACAGCGCAGGTCCCGGTACGTTGCGACTCCACGCAGGACGCCGCGACGCTGGTCGCCGACTCGGCGCAGTCGCCGCCGGCGGGTCTGGCGGCCGGTCGGGACGCGCGCGGGACGGACGTCGAACCACTCGACGGCACCAACGCGGCGTCCGGCGTGCGGTTGACCTGGACGTCGGACGACGGCCTGGGGTACCGGGTCATCGCCCGGGCGTCCGGCACGGAGCCGAAGGCGAAGTTCTACCTCCAGGTGGCCGGCGGGACGGACGACGGGACCGCTGCGGTGGAGTCCGCGCTGGCCGGTCTCGCCACCACGGTGCGCCAGGCTGTGCCGGGTAGTTAGCCCCGCGACTAGCTCAGGTCGATGTTGCGGGGGCCGTAGAGCCGGTCGCCGGCGTCGCCGAGGCCGGGGACGATGTAGGCGTTGTCGTCGAGCTCGGGGTCGACGGTGGCGGTGACCAGGCGCTTCACCGGGTAGCCGGAGTCACGCACCGCCTCCACACCCGGCACCGCGGCGACCATGCAGACCACCACGATGTCCGTCGCGCCACGCTCGGCGACCAGGCGCAGACCGTGCAGCAGGGAACCACCGGTGGCGAGCATCGGGTCCACCAGGAACACGGTGCGGTCCGACAGGTCGTCCGGCAGGGCCTCGAGGTAGGGCACGGGCTCGTGGGTCTGCTCGTCGCGCGCCATGCCCAGGAAACCGACCTGCGCGTCGGGGATCATCGAGAGCGCGGGGTCGATCATGCCGAGCCCGGCGCGGATGATCGGCACGACGATCGGCGGATTCGCCAGACGCCGCCCCGTCGCCATCGCCACGGGGGTCTCCACGGAGAACTCCTCGGTCGGCAGGTCGCGGGACGCCTCGTAGACCAGCATCGCGCCGAGGTCGGCGAGTGCGCCGCGGAAGGCGACGTTGTCGGTGCGGGCGTCGCGCATGATCGTCAGCCGTGAGGCGGCCAGCGGGTGGTCGACCTGCACGACCTCCATCCCGCTCGACGCCGTGCCGGACGCACCGGTCTGCCTGGTTCGCTGTGAATCCTCCATACCCTCCAAAATAGCCCACGGTGCGGGGAACCTCCGAGCCCGCCGGCGAGTCTCTCTCACCATGGCACCCGCACACGAGTCCCCGACCCACGCAGCGACCGGCCTGGTGGCGGACGTGGAGGCACTGACCTCCGCCGCGTCCCGCGCCGATCGTGTCGCCGACCTGCTCACCACCGGTGCGTCCGGCGATGGCCCGGCCGTCCCGCCCGTGCTCCCGGCCCTCGTCCCGCAGGCCGCGGGGCTGGTCGCCGCGCTGCAGCGCGCCCGCGGGCGGCAGGCGGACGCCCTGGCGGGGTTCTCCGGTTTCTACCGTGCCAGCGCCTCCTCGCTGACGACCACCGCGGTGGACCTGGCGGCCGGCGAGGCCGGCTCCGCAGCGGCCTTCTCGGGCACCTGGCAGGGGCCCGGGGCATGACCGACCTGCTCAGCCTCGTCGAACCCGTGCGCCGGCTCGTGCCAACGGCGGCGTCCGCCGGCAACCACCCGCTCGCCGCCCTGCTGGTGGACGCCGGCACGTCCGACCTGGCCGGCCAGCTGGCGAACCAGCTCCCCGGGCTGGTGGACGCCGCGCTGCGCGGCACCGCGGGCAGCGTCGCCGTCGACCGGCTCACCGGGGCAGGCACCGACACCACCGAGATCCTCCGCCTGGCCGGGGAGGTCGAGGCCGTGGCGCAGGAGGCGACGGCGGCGACCGGACGCGCGGCGGCGGACATCACGCTCATCGTCGAGCAGTGCATCCGACAGATCATGGTGGCGGTCGTCGGTGCCCCGCTCTCCCCCGGCGCCCCCGCCGCCGCGCTGCAGATCGCCTGCCTGCACCTCGCCCGCGCCCAGGAACGCCTGGACCTCCTCGGTGCCGAGCTCGCCGAACTCACCACCCGCGTCGACGTCACCGACGCCGCGCTACCCACGGTGCCGCCGTCACCGGACGCCCCGGCGTCCGCGACATCGGCGTCGCCTGGGTCCCCGGGGTCCCCACCGCCGGAGGTGGCCGTCGGCGCCGAAGCGTCCGACGTATCCGACGTGTCCGACGTGGCAGACGCACCCACCCCGCAGGCCGCGGCGGCCGTGGAGGCGGCGAAGTCCGCGATCGGCACGCCCTACGTGTGGGGAGGCACGTCACCGGCCACCGGCGTGGACTGCAGCGGACTGACCCAGTGGGCCTACGGGCAGGCCGGGGTCGACATCCCGCGCACCGCCGACCAGCAGGCCGTCGGCACCCCCGTGGGCGCCGACGACCTCGCCCCCGGCGACCTCGTGGTGTGGGACGGCCACGTCGCCATGGTCACCGGCGACGGGCAGATGATCGAGGCCGGCGACCCGGTGCAGGTCAACCCCGTACGCACCGAGAACATCGGCATGGGTTTCCTCGGCTTCTACCGGCCGACCGCCTGAGGAGGGTGAGACCACGATGACCCACGACAACACGGGCAGGGGCCGGCTGGGCCGACGGTCGCAGCGCCGGGGCCTGGCCAGGATCGTCACCACGCCGGCCAGCGCCGAATACAACGTCGAGCAGTTCCTCGGCGAACCACCGCCGACCGTGCCACCGGTGCTGAAGGCGGAGCTGTTCACCTCCACCGGTGCACACGGTGGTCCGGTCATCGACCCGGGCCACGCTTCCCGCTAAAATCTGTCGTCATGGCAGACAACGGAATCGTCACCCTCGAGCTCGAGACCACCGCCGGCACGTACTACACGCTGTGGGCCCCAGGCTGGGTGTCGCGCGGCGAACAGTGGCAGGCGTTCCTCGGCGACGAGTCCGGGGTCTTCGCGTTCAACTCGCCGGCGGAACTGCTGGCCTGCATCACCTCGACGTCCGCCCACGACCTGGCGGACCACCCCGCCTGGGCGTCCTTCATGGACGGCGCGGAAGCGCGCGTGACCCCGCGCAAGGGCGGACGGATCAGCTTCGTCGAACTCCCCAACAACCTGGCCGGCCGTCCGTCCTTCGAGAACACCCGGACGGTGGCCAACGCCTTCCAGGTGCTGCGCTCGCTCGGCGTCGTGTGCGGCATCAACCGCATCAACCGGTGGTTCCACTCCTACTCCGTGCTGTCCAACGTCAGCCGCGGCCAGGACCACTACGCCGGGGAGAACGGGCTGGCCGAGTGGTCGAGCGTGGGACTGACCGTGCGTGACAACTGGGTCGAGCTCACCGACGACGTCGACGAGGCACTGGTCACCCCGGATCTCGGGGAGGACGCCGAGGCGCTCGTCGCCGACGCGCAGGCGCGCATCGACGCCGCCGCCGAGAAGGAGGAGGCCGGAGAGAAGGCAGGGGCGGACGAGAAGGCCGACGAGGAGATCGCTGGCACCGCAGGTGCTGCAGGTGCCGCGGCAGGCTCGGACGAGGAAGGCGCAGACGAGGACGCGGCCGACCCGTACGACGCCACCCCCTGGGGCCGGGCGGGCATCGACCCGATCCGGATCACGGTCGACGGGACCACGGTCTACACCCTGCGCTGCTACGTGGGCGACCGCTCCCCGGTGTTCCTGGGTCACCGCGGGGAGATCAACACCTTCCCGTCCTCCCGGTCACTGGTGCGCTGGATCGTCGACGCACGCGACCACGACCTCGCGGAGATGGAGACCTGGGGCGACCTGGTGACCCTGGCCAACGCCGGGGAGCTGGAGGTGGAGGTCCACCCGTCGAACGTCTACGGGTTCACCGGGCTGCGCTCCGACATCACCGAGGGTATCGAGGCCGTCGACACCGAGCAGCTGGGCCGGGCGTACGAGCTGTTGGCCGACGCCGCCGACTGGGCGCAGGACGACGGGGTCAACAAGGTGCTCCTCGCCTACCCGCGTCTGCAGGACTACATCGCCTACATGCTGGGGTCCCCCTCCGCGGCGACCCCGACGCCCCCCTTCGACGAGGAGGCGAACGGGTGGACGCGTCTGGAGGAGAACCTGACCGGCCGTTTCACCAAGTTCTGACGGTTCTGAGACTTCTGAGGTCCGGGAAACTTTCTCGCGCAGAACCCTTGACGAACACCTTTTCGAACATTACTGTTAGTTGGCAGATAGAAGATTCATGTAGGGCGGGCCAACGGAACACATGATCGAGAGGGGCGGCGGGGATGTCGGAGACGGAACCACCTGCAGGTCTGGTCGGGTCGACCACCGACCTGTGCGAGGCGCTGGACCGGCTCGATTCCGCGGTGCAGGACGTCATCGCCCACGGCCCCGAGACCTGGTCGAGGATGGACGAGTCCTCCCGGCTGCAGGCCGTGCAGAAGCTCGAACGGGCCAGGAAGAAGCTGGCCCTGGCCGATTCCTCATTCATCTCCGCCCACGAGGCGGACCTCCCCGCCGGACCACAGCGACGTGCCCGTGCACTGAGCGAGATCCTCAACACGACGCTGCGGGACGCGAAGACCCGTCTCACCGGCTGGTCCCGCACCGCCGAACGGCCGGACCCGTGGGGGCCGGACCCCACCGCGCCGCACGTCGAGCACATGCCGCACCTGACAGAACTGGTCGGTGAAGGCCTCCTCGACGCCGCCGGGGTGGAGAAAGTCGACCGTCAGATCCGGGCGCTGCCGGCCGCGATCCAGCCGGAGATCACGCGCATCGCCGACGAACCCGTCGCCGACCTCGCCAGGAAGCAGGGGCCGGACATCCTCGACTCCCTACGCAACTTCCTCCTGGACCTCGTCGGGGCCGACGAGCCCTACACCGAGAAGGACCACCGCAGGATGAGGTCGCTGACGCTCGGGCGGCAGGGCGTGGACGGGATGACACCGATCCGCGGCACCCTGACCCCGCACCTCGCGGCGTCGATGCAGCGTCTCATGGCGGACCACGCCAAGACCGGCGACCTCCTGGACGAGGACGCCGCCGCCGAGGACGACCGCACCCCGGAGCAGCGGCGTCACGACGCGCTCGCCGCCGCCGTCCACGCCGGTTACGGCCCCGGACGGGCCCTGAACCCCGGCCGCGGTGCGACGACCATCGTCGCGGTCATGCCGGTCGAACAGCTGATCGCACGGACCGGCACAGCGCTGACGGACGTGGGCGTGCACGTCCCCGCCGCGACGTTGCTGGAGGACACCGACCGCCTGGAGACCTGCCTGCAGGTTCTCGGCGTGGACGGCCGCACGCTGTGCTTCGGCCGCTCCCGCAGACTGGGGAGCCTGGACCAGTACCTCGCCCTCGTCGGCGAGGAGGGCATCAGTTCGGCACCGGGCACCGACAGCGCCCCCGCGCACTGCCACGTCCACCACATCGACGGGTGGAGCGCCGGCGGCGCGACCGACCTCGACAACCTGACGTTGGTCTCACCCGCCATGCACGCCCGGGTGGACGACTCCCGCACCAACCCGGACCGGTGGTGGACCGTCACCGCCGAAGACGGCACAGGGCGCCGGGTCATCTGGACACCGCCCGTCGGCGAGGACCCGACACGGACCGCCGTACACAACGACCACCCCACGGTGCGCCGCCACCCCGGTGCCGCGAGGCGCCGCCTCTACCGTGATCAACTGCGCAAGAGGACGGGAGAGAAGAAACCGGGGAGCAACGGGAGCAAGGACAAGGACACGACGACCAGCGGGGATCCGCCGTGACGCCTCAGCACGGGCTGGAGTAGGAGGTGTCCCCGTCCAGCAGCCGGGCGTTGCTCCCCGGGGTCGCCGCAGCGGCAGCGCACAACGCCTCCCGGTCGTCGCCGTAGTCGACGACGACCGGGTGGACCGTCGTGCCGTCCACGCCCGGCCTCAGGGAGGGACAGTGCCCGGGCTCCAGCAACACCGCCCCCGGGTTGGCCGCGACCGCGCCGTCCACCTCCGAACGGAAGGTGGGGCTATTCCCCATCACCGAGGAGACGATGAGCACCCCACGGCCGTCGCACGCCAATCCGTCGTCCGGCTCCGACTGGGGTTCCGGCTGGGGTTCCGGCTCAGACTCAGACGGGGACTCCGGCTGGGTTCGGGTTTCGGCCTGCCCGGCGGTGACCGTGACGGTCTCGGTGTCCTGCGTCGCGTCCGGGGAGGACGTCTCCGACGCCTGTTCAGACTCCGGCGAGCGTTGCACCGAGGTCAGCTCGAGGGCGGCGTCGTCCGCGGCAGTCGCGTCCTCCCCCGAACGCGCAGACCACAGTGTCAACGCCAGCACGAGCGCGGCGACCAGCACCAGGATGCCGACGACACCGGCGATGATACCGACGATAATCCACGGGCTCTGCCGCCCGCCGGGAGTCACGACCGGACTTCCCCACGTGCCGCCGACCAGGGGTAGGACGAGCGCAGCGCGAAGTACGCCCCCAGCGCCAGCAGCAGGATGCCGGCGACGAGCACCACGTACTCCCCCGGGCCCGTCGTCGTGCGGACGGAATCGAGCAGGGCCCGCAGGATCTCAGCGTCCTGCCCGCTGGGTCCGCCGTCGGTCGAGAAGAGTTCGTCGTCGACCCCCAGTGCCGTGACCAGCCCGTAGACCGCGTACCCGATGAAACCTGCTCCGCAGACGGCGACCACCACCGAAGCGATACGACGCAGCGCGGTGAATCCGATGAGCACGGCCGCAGCCAGGACGAGGAGAAGCAGACCACAGGCCAGCGACAGGAGCGTCGCGTCCACCCAGGTCTCCTGCAGCCCGATCGAGTGGAACGCACCGGTGACCGTACCGAAGCCGGAGATGGTGAACACCATGTCGGAGTCCTCAGCGCCGGTCGAGCCGGTCGCCCCGGCCGTGGCCGCGGTGATCACGGTCCTGCCCCAGGGCAGGGCGAGTCCGACTACCGCCAGCAGGGCGAGTACACCCGTCGCCGCGGCGACGACCAGGTGGTGGGTCGCCAACGCGTGGGCCTGGCCGAGCGCCACCCGCCCCTTCGACGGGGTCGCCGTCGCGTCCTGCGTGCCGGTGTCCGTCAAGCTACTGCTCCGAACGGTTGTCGGGCGCCACGATCTTGCGCACGCCCCAGATGATCTCGTTGATGCTGACCCAGGCGGCGACGTGCGCGAGGGTGAACAGCGTGGCCTTCATCACCGACAGCCCGGCGTTCACGTCGCTGGCTCCGGCGGTCAGCAGGACGATGAGCGGGTAGATCATGCCGACGACGATGACCGCCAGCAGCGAGAGGTACAGCTTCGACTCGCTGCGGGACCGCGACCCGACGCCCCAGGTGCTCGTGTCGAGCTGCGGGGTCTGGCGCTGCGCCTGTCCCTGTGCCTGACCTGGTGCCTGACCCGGCGCCTGCTGGAACTGGTTGTTCGGTGCGGCGTGCTGCGGCCCGCGGTAGCCACCGGGCACAGAGGACGCAGCGGGCTGCTGCCACGAGTTCGGCGCCGGCGCGTCCTGCGCATCCTGGTTGTCCGGGTCGTCCTGATAGTCGGGGGCGTCCTGCACGGTCTCCGTGGGGGACTCGCCCAGATCCGGGGCGTCCTGGCCGATCAGCGGTTCCTGCTCCGACACGACAGGATTCTCCCGCGTGACGTCCGGGTCGACACCCTGCCCGACGAGGTCGTATCCGCCGGACACGTTCGGCGACTGCGTGTCCGCGAGGTCGTGCAGCCACCGGATGTTGACGACGTCGTCCTGCGGCCCGTTGAGGGCGGCCTCGTAGAGGTCGCGCTTGTACGGGTCTCCGAGGATCGCCCTGGCGGTCTGCATCTGGTCTACCTCGGGCGAGTCACCGCTGAATCCCCGACCGCGCAGGTCGGACAGGCGGGAGTCGAGGACCTCCGCGATCTCCCGCGGCGGCATGTCCTTGTCGAGCTGAAGTTCGGTGTACAGGTCGTAGTTCGCCATGGGAGTCCTTGTCTCTATCGGCCGTTTCTGGTCTGTCACTGGACCGTCTCTGGTCCGTCTCTGGGGCGTTCAGGGGCACTCTAATACATCAGTCTGGCAATCGAATACCTGGAATCGAATACCTGGAATCCGGTGAGCCCTCACCTCTCCAGCCGATCAGCATACGGGCATGCCCTGGATGACGTCGAGCGCCGAGGACGCCTCGTCCACGGCCTCGCCGGTCAGCAGCATGGCGTACCGGGTACGGTCCGCGGACTCCGGGAACACCGACATCGCCCCACCGGTCTCGGCGGCATCGACCGTCCTGATCCGGCATCCGTCGTACTCGAACGGTGCAGCCCCCTCGGCGGGGACGTAGGACGCCCGGACCTCCTCGCTGCCGAAGTCGACGACGGCCATGGTCAGTCCGTCGCCGCGGCAGGTCACGCGGGCCTGTTCCTCGCCGCGGGGCTCGCCGCTGTCGCAGGTCATCCCCTGCCATCCGCTCTGCCCTTGCCGCTCAGGCAGGAGTGAGGGGAAGGCGTTGACGATCCTGGCGTCGTCGGCGTCCCACGCCGGCGTCACGACGTGGCGGTATCCCAGGAACCCGCCGACGCCGACCACCGCCAGCAGCGCGAGGACGCCGAGCACGACGACGGGCGTGCGCGCCGCGTTGCGCCGGACGGACGCCCCGGACGCAGCCGGCGACGGCGCCGCCGCCCAGTTCACCGGCACCTCGCGCGTCGGCGCGTCCTGCCGGTTGGCGGAGACAGGGGCGGCGGGAGCGGCAGGGTCGGCGAGCGCGTCGAGGAACGCCACGGCGGTCGGGTACCGGCGCCCGGGGTCGTTGTCCAGCGCCCGGCGCAGCACCGCGGTGAGGTGCGGGGCGGCCGGGCCGTCCTGCGGTGCCAGCGCGTCCGGGGTGAGCGTGGGCAGTGTCCGCTCGCCCCGCCACGCGGCCGTGGACATCGTGTCGCGGAACGCGGTGAGGGTGAGCATCTCCAGGGCGATCAGCGCGAGTGCGTAGCGGTCGGTCGCCGCACTGTAGTCCACCTTGTGTGCGCCGTAGGTGGTGGCCATGGTGAAGATCTCCGGGGCCATGTACTTCTCCGTGCCGATCACCATGCCGGTGGAGGTCACCCGGGTGTCGTCGCCGGCGATGCTGATGCCGAAGTCGGTGAGCAGTGCCGTCGTGCCCACGCTGCCGTGCGGGTCGCGGGGAAGCAGGATGTTCGCCGGTTTGAGGTCGCGGTGCACCACCGGCGGCGAGCGGTGGTGGATGTGGTCCAGGGCCTCGGCGACGGGACGCAGGATGCGGCACGCCTCGTCGACGCTGAAGCGCCGTCCGGTGCCGCGACGTTCCTCCAGCGCCTCGGCGAGGTCACCGCCGTCGACGTAGTCCATGACGAAGTAGGCGGCCGTACCGGTGGTCGACGTCGCGTCTGCGGAGTCGGCGTAGTGGATGTTGACCACCGAGGTGTGGCGGATCGTGGCCAGCGTCCTCATCTCCGCGAGGAACCGCTGGTAGCCGTCACCGGCGCCGGGCCCGCCTGGCCCGACGATCTCCGGACGGATCGCCTTCACCGCCACCCAGCGGTGCAGCCCCCGGTCGTAGGCGCGGTAGACGTGCCCCATGCCGCCCCGGCCGACCGGGGTGAGGTCGGTGAGGTTGTGCCGGGACTCGAGCTCGGCGGCGAGACCGGCGGGACCGGCTGGACCGTCCGCGCCGGTCTCTCCCCAGCCGCTCACCCGGCGTCCTCGGAGCTCCAGGTGAAGTCGCGGGAGGACACCTCGTCGCCGCTGCCGTCGATGACCCGGACGCCCGACCCGGTGAGTTCCACGCGGGAACCGTTGCCGTCGAGGGAGCGGGTCACCCACCGTCCCGCGCTGACGCGGCCCATGTCGATGTCGTACTCGGCGGACCGGTCGTTGTAGAAGCCCCGGTAGTAGAGGTCGCCGCGCTCCCCGACACGGCAGACCACCGCGTAGTCCTCGCCGTTGGTCCCGGCGTAGACCCACTCGTCGCTGGAGTTGCAGGACGCCGCGCTCACGCCGCGCCATCCCCGCGGGCTCAGGTCCGACGGGGTGCCGGGTGAGCTAGTGGTGGTCGGCGTGCTGGAGGTGGTCGGTGCGCTGGACGTGCTGGGCTCCGGCGACCGGACGGACGTCGGGGTCTCGCTCGTCTCGCTCGTCACCTCCGGCTCGGGGACGGCGGTGAACTGCAGCGGGGAGCCGCCGTCGTCGGACGCGTCGTCGGTGGTGTTGTTCCAGGCCAGCATGCCTGCGACGGCGAGCCCGACGACCACGACGACCGCGACGACCGCGACCACGGCCGCCACGATGATGCCGGTGGCGAGCCCACCTGCGCGGCCTGACTTACCTGTGTTCCCTGTGTTCCCGGCACCGGGTTCCTGCCGCCAGGGGTTGCCGCCGGGCGCAGGCGTGCCCCAGTCGTTGTTCCCCACTCCGTCTCCTCCGTGTCTTCGCGGTCCTCTCGCCAGCCTCCGTGTCCGGGGACCGTTCAGTGTTGTTTCCTGAGAGACCAGTAGTTTTCCTGAGCATACCTGGCCAATGCAAGGCGCCTGGTCGGGGCATTGCCGTTGCGGACGGAGAATCCGGTCACCCCGCTGTTCCCGAGGGCCTTGGAGAGGTAGTCGATCTTGGTGTTCACCTTCTTCTGCGACCATCCCAGGGTCTGCTCCAGGTCCCTCACGGTCGGCACCTCGGACAGGTCCGTCCCGGGACGGCGGACCAGGGGGTCGGCGAGGGCGCACAGGAGGCGGACCTGTTCCTCGTTGAAGATCAGCTCCCCGACGGTCAGGGGCGCCCCGGCGGCGGGGCCCGTGGCGGACGTCCCGGCTGGCGGACGCAGCGTCGCGGCGACGGTGAGGTCGAGTTCGTAGGTGGTCACCGAGGTGGCGAAGACGACCGCGGACTCCCCCAGCGGCAGCGGCAGGCTCGCCCCGCGTCCCAGACGGATCTGGCTGAAGGAGTTCCTCGCCCGCGGCTGGATGTTGGCCGCCAGGCGTCCGCCGAGGTTGGTGATCATCCAGGTGCCGTCGGAGTCCCAGACCTGCAGGAAACGGCGGTGCATGAACTCGTCGTCGGAGCCGAGGGGGAACTCCGCGGCGCGGCCGAGGGTGATCGACTGACCGGGGTTGAGCGCGATCCGGTGGCCGATCTGGTCGTCGATGAGGACCTGGCCGGGCAGCAGGCTGGGAAACGTCATACCGACATGGTCCTACCGTTCGAGCTCGTGCGCCAGGGAATCAAGTTCCCCGCCACCGGCCATCTCCAGGGTGAGCTGCTCGAGGGTGACCTCGTCGCGTGCGGCGTCGAGCACGCTGCCACCCAGGTTCAGCAGGACGAAATGGTCCCCCACCAGGTACGCGTGGTGCGGGTTGTGGGTGATCAGGATGACCCCGACGCCCTCGTCGCGGGCGGCGGCGATGAACTTCAGCACCATGCCGGACTGTTTCACGCCGAGGGCGGCGGTCGGTTCGTCGAGGATCAGGACGCGCGCACCGAAGTACAGGGCGCGCGCGATGGCGACCACCTGGCGCTGGCCTCCGGACAGCGAGGCGATCGGCACCGAGACGTCCTTCAGGTCGACGCCCATGCGCTGCAGGCGCTCGGCGGTGATCTCGCGCATCTGCGCCTCGCGCAGGACGCCGAAGCGTCCGGTCATCTCCTGGCCGAGGAAGAAGTTGCGCCACACGGGCATCTGCCCGACGACGGCGAGGTCCTGGTAGACGGTCGCGATGCCGTGGTCCAGTGCGTCGCGCGGTTTGGCGAAGTTCACGGGCTCTCCGTCGACGAGGATCTCGCCGTCGGTGGGGCCGTGCAGTCCGGCGAGCGTCTTGATCAGGGTTGACTTGCCCGCACCGTTGTCGCCGAGGACGCAGGTGACGCTGCCTTCCCGCACGGACAGGTTGATGTCGTCGAGGGCGCGGAAGGAGCCGTAGCTCTTGCCGACGCCGCGGAGCTCGATTACGGGGGCGGTCTCAGGGTTGGTCACTGTCGGGCCTCCGAGTACTTCGAGAAGGAGTTGTTGGCGAGCACGGCGAGGAGCAGCACTCCGCCGAGGAAGAACTTGAACCAGTCGGGGTTCCAGCCGGCGTAGACGATGCCCTGGTTGGTCATGCCGAAGATCAGGGCGCCGATGGCGGTACCCACGGCGGTGCCCTTGCCGCCAGTCATCGCGCACCCGCCGACGACGGCGGCGATGATGTAGAGGAACTCGTTGCCCACACCCTGACCGGCCTGGATGGAGTCGAACTGGTAGAGGTTGTGCTGGCCGACGAACCAGCAGGACGCGGCGACGGTCATGAACAGGATGATCTTCACCCGGTCGACGGGAACGCCCACGGCGCGGGCGGCGTCCTTGTTCCCGCCGACGGCGAAGATCCAGTTGCCGAACCGGGTCTTGAACAGCACCCAGCTGGCCACCGCGACGAACAGCAGCCACCAGAACACGGTGACCTGCACGGTCACGCCGAAGACGTGGACCGAGCCGGCGAAGAGGCGGCGGCAGAACTCGTAGCCCTGCATGTCGGAGATCACCGGGGTGGCGACCTGGTCGTTGACCAGTTTCGTGACCGCGAGGTTGAGCCCCTGCAGCATGAGGAAGGTGGCCAGGGTGATCAGGAAGCTGGGGATGCCCGTGCGGGTGACCATCCACCCGTTGAAGAAGCCGATGGCCAGGGCGATGAGCAGTGCCAGCAGCGAGCCGACCCAGGTCTGCAGGTGGAAGTTGTAGGCGATCATCGTGGCCGCCAGTGCCGTGGTGGTCACCGCGACGCCGGTCGACAGGTCGAACTCGTCACCGATCATCAGCAGGCCCACGGCCAGCGCCACGATGCCCAGCGTGGAGGACGTGTAGAGCACGGTGGCGACCGCGTCCAGGGAGCGGAAGCTCGGGGCGACGACGAGGAAGAGGATGAAGATCGCCACCGCGCCGATGAGGCTGGCGAACTCGGGGCGGCGCAGCAGGGAGGTCAGTCGGGTCCCGATCATCGCAGGCCCTCCTTCGCGGCGTCGGCGATGGTGTCGATGTTGGATTCGTCCACGAAGCTCGGACCGGTGTACACCGGACGCCCGCCGCCGACAGTGGTGCCGTTGCGCTTGGCCAGCCACAGGGCATCGACGGCCATGTAGCCCTGCAGGTAGGGCTGCTGGTCGACGGCGAAGCTGACCCGTCCGTCGCGGATCGCGGGGACGAGCTCGGCGTTGGTGTCGAAGGTGCCGATGTTGACGTCCGCGCCGGTGGCCTCGGCCGCGTCGGCGACGACGAGGGAGACCGGTGTGACCAGGCCCATGACCCAGTCGATGGAGTTGTCCTGGGCGAGCTTGGACTGCACGGTGGACTTCACCGAGGTGAGGTCCTGGCCGTTGACGTAGAGGATCTCCACGGAGCCGTCGGTGAGGCCCTCGTCGATGCCGGCGCAGCGGGCCTCCTGGGAGGAGTTGCCCTGTTCATGGACCACGCACAGGGTCTTCTTCGCCCCCTCCTCCTGGAGACGTTCACCGGCCTTCTGGCCTGCGACGGCCTCGTCCTGACCGAAGAAGCCGGTGAGTCCGTAGCGCTCGTAGTCCTCCATGCCGGCGTTGAGGCCGACGACGGGGATGCCCGCGTCCACGGCGCGCTGGGCGGCCGGACCGATGGCGTTGGCGTTGGGCATGGTCAGCGCGATGCCGTCGACGTCGGAGTCGATGGCGGACTGCACCAGGCTGGCCTGGTTCGGCGCCTGCGGGTCCGAGCTGTAGCGCAGCTCGATGTTGTCCTTCTTGGCGGCGTCCTCCGCGCCCTTGCGCACGAGGTCCCAGTAGGTGTCGCCGGGGGCACCGTGGCTGACCATGGAGACCACGTAGCGCGGGGTGTCGACGGTGCCGCCGCCTCCCTCCCCGTCCGAGGCACGGGGTGCGCCACCGGTGGCGGAGCAGCCGGCGACGGCGAGTGCTGTGGTCAGTCCGACGGTCGCGGTGGCGGCGGTCAGGACGGTGCGGAGCCGCTTCTTGAAAGTCACAATGCGCTAGTCAATGCCTCTGAAGCGGTTAAGTCAAACCGGCTGACCTGCAGCTTTACCGATACAGTTGATCGGTTCAGGTGGCTCTACCTGCGGTGGGGCGAGCCGGTCCCCCTTTCCCCGCCCGACCCGACCACTCCGCCGCCACCTCGAGCCCTCAGGTCGATTCCCAGGCCCCGCGACGACCTGAGGGCTCAAGGTGGGAGCAGACTCCCGCCGCGCCCACCGTGTCCTGGGTTACAGCTACCCTGAAACCATGGATCCCCTCCCCGACCGCATCACCGACGAGCGCCGCCACCGCCTCAACGACGCCCTCACGTTGGCCGTGGGACAGGGACGGATCGACCTGACCGAGTTCTCCGAACTCAGCGACGCGGTCTGGTCCACCACCGACGTCGAGCGCTTCGACCGGCTCGAGGCCCTGGTGACCGGGAACGACGGACACCGCGACGTCGAGGAACTCGCCGCCAAGGCAGCGGCCCCGGTCCCCGACTTCCCCACCGTCGGGCCCCCTCCGGGCGTCCCCCAGGTGAACTCCCCCTCGCAGAACCTGTGGTTCGGCGACCTCGAACGCAGCGGCAACATGCAGCTCGCCGAGCAGGAGAAGCTCTTCCTGCTGTTCGGGGACGTCCGGCTCGACCTGCGTGAGGCGTCCCTCTCCGCCCCGACGACACATCTGCACGTCACCTCGATCTTCGGCGACGTGAAGCTCACCGTCCCACCCGGCATCCGGGTGGAGAACCGGATGTCGCTGGTCTTCGGCGACGTCAAGGCCGACCAGGGGCCGCGGCTCAGCCCGGGCGCACCCGTGGTCGTCCTCACCGGGCACGCCACCTGCGGTGACCTGAAGATCACCGTCGCCGAACCCGGCGTCCCCCTGAAGAAGAGCTGGTGGGACTGGCTGACCGGCTAGCTCTCGGTCGTGCCTTCTGTGCCTTCTTCGTCATCCTCGTCGTCGAGGCTCAGACCCAGCTCCGCGAGCTCGGCCCGCAGGTTCTCCATCGACAGCTGGACCTCCTCGACGCCGGCGCCGGCACCCGCACCATGCGCGTGGCCGTGGTCGTACTCGTCGTGCAGCCCGGTGAGCCCCGCGGCATCCCCCTCGCCACCGCCCAGGGTGCGGCCGATCTCAGCGTAGGCCGGGTAGATCACGTCCTGCTCCAGCATGGCGCGCAGCGGCTGGTCGCAGAAGGCGTTGTCCAGGGCGTTGGTCGTCATCTCCAGGAACTGCCAGTACTCCAGGCCGAAGTTCTCGGCCAGCGCGATCATCTCGCCGCTCATCGTGCAGCCGGAGACCAGCCGGTTGTCGGTGTTGACCGTGCAGGTGAAGCCCAGTTCGTAGAGCAGGTTGAACGGGTGCTCGGCGATGGTGTCGCACACACCGGTCTGCGTGTTCGAGGTCGGGCAGATCTCCAGGGGGATGCGCCGGTCACGCACGAACCTGGAGACCTCGCCGAGCGCGATACCGCTCATGGAGGCGTCGAAGTCCTCGTAGATGCGCACACCGTGGCCGATGCGCACGGCACCCTGACGCAGGCCGTCGGCGATGGACTCCACGCCGGCCGCCTCACCGGCGTGGACGGTGACGGGCACGAGGTTCTCGCGCAGGATACGGAACGCCTCGACGTGGTTCGACGGCGGGAAACCGTCCTCCGCACCGGCGATGTCGAAGCCCACGACGTAGCCGTCCGCGGGGCTGTCCACACCGTGGTTGTCGACGGTGAGCTGGGCGATCTCCGCGGCACGGTCGGCGTGGCGCATGGCGCACAGCAGCAGCCGGGCGTGGATGGTGCCGCCGCGCTCGGCGACGGCGCGCTCACCGGCCCGCGCACCTTCCACGGTGGCGTCGACGACGTCCTGCAGGCTGAGCCCCTTGGCCTGGTGCTGTTCGGGGGCGAAGCGCAGCTCGGCGTAGCAGACACCGTCTGCGGCGAGGTCCTCGACGGCCTCGCGGGTCACCCGGACCAGGGAGTCACGGGTCTGCATCACGGCGGTGGTGTGGTCGAAGGTGGTGAGGTAGGTGGGCAGGTCGCCGGAGTTGGCGGCGTCGAAGAACCACTTCTCCAGCTCGCCGGCGTCGGTGGTCGGCAGTCCCTCGTAGCCGGTCTCCGCGGCGATGTCGATGATGGTCTGCGGCCGCAGACCGCCGTCGAGGTGGTCGTGGAGCACGACCTTGGGCAGCCGGCGGATCACGTCCGGGTCCACGGTGGCCTGCTGGGCTTCCTGGGATTCCTGGGATTCACTGTCTCGGGGGTCAGTCATGGTGACCCAGGATAGCCCCGCGCAGTCACGATGTCCGTGCCCGGCCCCGCTGGCGATAGAATAGGTGCCCGATGAACGCACACACTCTCCCCCGCCGCCGCTCCCTCACGGCCACCGTCCTCACCGCGTCGTTGGCGGTCAGCCTCGCCGGTCCGCTCGCCGCCCCCGCCTTCGCGGAGACCGGACTCAACGGCGTGGAGAAGGACGACTGGCTGCCGTTGACCGCCGACCCGGGCGCCCCGTTGCCGCCGGACCGTTTCCTCGACACGGACCGCTGCCCCTTCGCCGCGGAGCTCCCCCCGGCGTTCGACGCCGACGCACTGCCGGACGAGGGGCAGGACGCCCCGGCGCCGATCACGGTGGAGCGTCCGGACCCCGGCGGCGAGGCGCTCGACACGTGCGGCCCGGTCTCCGCACCGGGCCTGGACATGCCGGAGCGGCTCAGCCTGGGCAGCTACATGGTGTACGACGTCGACTCCGGCGACGTGCTGGCCACCAAGGACCCCTACGGGCTGTACCGTCCGGCGTCGATCATCAAGGCGTTGCTGCTGATGACCGCGCTGGACAACCTCGACATGGACCAGGTCGTCCCGGTCAGTGACGAGGCCGTGGCCGTGGACGGTTCCCAGGTGGGTGTGGGCCCGGGCGGACGCTACACCGCCCGTGAGCTGCTGCTGGGCCTGGCGATGCGTTCCGGCAACGACGCCGCGATCGCGCTCGCCGAGGCCATGGGCGGCCAGGAGGCCACGGTGGCGAAGATGCAGGAGCTGGCCGATTCGTTGGGCACGCAGGCCACCCGCGTGGTCACCGTGCACGGGCTCGACAGCCCCGGGGTGCAGACCACCGCCTACGACATGGCCCTGATCTACCGCGAGGTCTTCCAGCGGGAGGACGCCCGCGCGATCCTCGGCCAGGAGACCATGGACTTCCCCGG
Source organism: Corynebacterium sp. AOP12-C2-36 (assembly GCF_052379185.1). Taxonomy (NCBI): domain Bacteria; kingdom Bacillati; phylum Actinomycetota; class Actinomycetes; order Mycobacteriales; family Corynebacteriaceae; genus Corynebacterium; species Corynebacterium sp. AOP12-C2-36. The sequence continues at coordinate 45,960 of NZ_JBQSYJ010000005.1, forward strand.
CTACGACGACATGGAGGGTTTCGAGCTCTCCAGCGACAACGAGATGCTGTTCAACTACCCGGGCACGATCGGCGGCAAGACCGGCTTCACCGACAACGCCCGCCACACCTTCTCGGTCGCCGCGGAACGCGACGGACGCACCCTCGGCGTGGTGCTGCTGAACTCCACGATCGCCGCAGGACGCCCCGCGGAGCAGGCCAGCGCCATTCTCGACGCCGCCTTCGCCGCCCCGGCCGACGCGTCCATCGGCACGCTCGACGCACCGGAGGAGGAACCCGCCCCGCAGGAGACCGCCGCGCAGGACGCCACGGCGCAGGACGCGTCCGATGCCTCTGACTCCCCCGACGGCGTGGACGTGCGTGCGATCGCCGGCGTCGGCATCGCCGTCCTGCTGCTCGGCGTGCTCGCCGCGGGCGCGGCGCGCTTCCGGCGCCGCTGAACGCGGCAGGAACCTACCGGCGGCGTCGGGCCCGGCCGAGCAGGCCGGCCGCGGCCGCACCGACGGCGGTGCCGATCCCGACCATCCCGACGGGGCTGAGGGAACGCGCCCCGGGCCGCACCTCCTGGCGCACGCGGATGACCGCGGCGGGCGGTGCGTCCGGCACCATCTCCGCCAGCGCCTCCGGGGTGGTCGCGGTCCAGGCGGCGAGGTAGAGCGTGACCCGCCAGACCAGGTAGAGCACGACCATCACACCGATGACCGGGCCGAAGGCCGCGCCCGCCGGGTTGGACAGCGCGTTGGAGAAGATCATCGTGGCCACCTGCTTGATGACCTCGAAGGCCACCGCCCCGATCACCGCGGCACGGGCCGCCGCCGGGCGCGGGACGCGGTACCGCGGCAGGTAGAGCATCAGCCAGAAGAAGACGATCCAGTTGGCGATCAGCGCCACGACCAGGGCCACCAGCCAGGTGATGAACCTGATGCCGGGGACGTCGCCCAGCCCGATGGCGTCCAGCGCACTCGTGGTGAAACCGCCGCCGCCGATCGCGGTCACGGCGAACGCCACCGCCAGCGCGATGAGCAGGCCGAACAGGCCGACCAGGTCGCTGATCTTGCCCTTGAGGAAGTTCTCCGCCTTGCCGGGGACCTTCCACATCTCGGAGACACCCATGCGCAGGTTGGCCATCCACCCCAGCCCGGTCCACAGGGCCAGCACGAGGCCGATGCCGAACACGCTGCCACGTTGGTCGATCGCCTGGGTGATGATGTCGTTGATCGTGTCGCCGAGCTCACCGCCCGCCGACTCGGTCACGGTGTCCATGATCTCGTCGAGCAGTTCCTCGTTGCCGGCCACGACCATCGCCACGGTCGCGAAGACCAGCATGATCAGCGGGAAGATCGACAGGACCGAGAAGTAGGTGATGCCGGCGGCGAAGTGGTTGCCACCCTGGTCGGTGTAGCGCTCGTTCATGCGCATCACGTGGTCGAACCACGGCCACTTGTCCCGGTAGCGGTCGATCGCCCCCGGGGAGTCGTCCGTGGACCGTTCGATGCCGTGGTCGTCCAACTTATCCCGGTCGGAGGCGGTGATCGTGCGAGCCATCGGAAGGACTCCTCTTGTGTATGTCTCTTGGTCTTGTGTATGTCTCTTGGTCGTCGGTATTAAAGGTCGTACCCGTGGCACCACACTAGTTCATGGCCAGCGACGTGGACCCCTACCTCAGCAACCCCATCTTCCCGTACACGTCGGCGACCACGGACTCGGCGACGACGCCGGCCTTCTCGGCTCCCCGGTCGAGGATGCGCTGCAGCTCGGCGGGGTCGGCCATGTACTCGTCGTAGCGGGCCTTCAGCGGGGTGGTGAACGCCGTGAGTGCCTCGGCGGTGTCGACCTTCAGCGCACCGTACTGCGCCCCGGCCGCCTGGTAGTCGGCGACGATGTCGTCCACGCTGCGCCGCGTGAGGGCGGACTGGATCACCAGCAGGTTGGACACACCGGGCTTGTTCTCCCGGTCGAAGCGGATCTCGCCGTCGGTGTCCGTCACCGCGGACCTGATCCGCTTGGCGGAGGTCTTCGGGTCGTCGAGCAGGTTGACCAGGCCCTTGGGGTTGTCGCCGGACTTGCTCATCTTCGCCGTGGGGTCCTGCAGGTCGTAGATCTTCGCCGCACCCTCCGGGATGAACCCGTCCGGCACCACGAACGTCTCGCCGAAGCGGGCGTTGAAGCGCTCGGCCAGGTTGCGGGTCAGTTCCAGGTGCTGGCGCTGGTCCTCGCCCACGGGCACGAGCTGCGGGCGGTAGAGCAGGATGTCCGCGGCCATGAGCATCGGGTACATGAACAGGCCGGCGGAGGTGCGCTCGGCACCACGCTTGGCGGACTTGTCCTTGAACTGGGTCATCCGCGAGGCCTCGCCGAAGCCGGTGAGGCAGGTCAGCACCCACGCCAGCTCGGCGTGCTGGGGCACCTGGGACTGCACGAAGATCGTGGACTTCTCCGGGTCGATGCCCAGCGCCAGCAGCTGCGCCACCCCGGCGAGCGTGCGCTCGCGCAGTTCGGTGGGGTCCTGGTCCACGGTGATGGCGTGGAGGTTGGGGATGAAGTAGAAGGCGTCGTACCCGTCCTGCAGGTCGATCCACTGCCGGACCGCCCCGAGGTAGTTCCCGAGGTGGTAGGAGTCCGCCGTGGGCTGGATGCCGGACAGGACGCGCTTGATCTGTGCTTCATCGCTCATGGCAGCACATGTTACCCGCGCACTTTGGCGATCCGTAGCAGTGCCTCCGCATCCGGGTCCCCCACTCCCAGCGGACGGCCCCGCGGGTACACCGCGCGCAGCATCCGACGGAAGATCACGCCGGTCACGGGGACCGCCACGAGCTCGCCGGACGCCAGTTGCGCCGACACCGCCCGCGCGGCGATCACCGTCGGCTCCCCCATCCCGGTCACCGCGGCGCGTTGCGCGGCCAGGGAACCGAACTCCCCGGCGGGTTCGGCCAGCGGGCCCAGGGCCGCCTCCACGATCTCGCGGCTGCCCGAGCCCTGCTCCCGGGTGATCAGCGGGGTGCGGCGCAGCTGCCCCGCGGTCACCCCCGTCCCGGCCCACGGGTGTGTCGGCGGGACGACGAGGATGAGGTCGTCCACCCCGACGACGTCGGACGCCAGGCCGTGCGAGACCTCCGCGCCCTCGACGAAGCCCAGGACGCACTCCCCTCCCGCCACCGCCTCGCACACCTCGGCGCTGTTGCGCGAGCGCAACAGCAGGCGCACCGCCGGGTTCTCCCGGTGGAAGCGTGCGGCCCACGTCGGGAAGTACAGTTCGGCGACGGTGTTCGACACCGCCACGGGCAGTGAGCGCACCGCGTCCGGACGCGTCGTCGCCGCGACCGTGCGGGAGAACTCGCCCGCCGCGCCGAGCAGGTCGCGGGCGGCGTCCAGCACGGTCCTGCCCCGCTCCGTGGGCTCCGATCCCCCCACCCCGCGGCGGAAGACCACCACGCCGAGCGTCTTCTCCGCCGCGGCCACCCGGGCGCTGACCGTCTGCTGGCTCAGCCCCAGGTCACGTGCCGCGGCGGCGATGCTGCGGTGCTCGTCGACGGCGACGAGGGTGGCGATCTGGTCGACCGGCGGGACGTGGGGGTACATATGGTCACTGTACCCCGTTCCACCTGCACCGTTATCCCCGGTCCGCGTCCGCCCCGGCTACGGTCGGCAACCATGACCACCGCGACGCCCCTCCCCGCACCCGGCCCCGCCTGGGGCGGGGCGCTGATGGGAGTCTCCGTCACCGCGTCGATGGTCGGGGTCCACGTCGGGAGTGTCGCGGGCGGTGTCGTGACCGTCGTCGCCGTCCTTGTCGCCGTCGTGCTGCTCAGCGGGGGCCGAAGCTGGCGGACCACCGACCTGCCGGCCTGGTCGACGGTGACGATGGGTGTCCTGGCCCTCGGCTCCGCCGCCGACTCCACCCTCGGGTTCACCACGGTCCACCTGGTCACCTGGCTGGTCGGGACCGTCGCCGCCGTCGTCGTGTTCGTTCCGCAGACCCTGGCCCTGGTGCGCGGCAGACTGCCCCGCACGTTCCCGGCGGCGTTACCCCTGGTCACCCCGATGGTGGCCGCCACCAACGCCGCCCAGCTGGGCCACCCGCTGCCCGGTACGCTATGTTTCGTGGCGTCGCTGCTGACCGGCGTCCCCGCCCTCTGTCTCGTCTACCTCACCGCAGGACGGCACCCGGAACCGCCGGCCGCGGCCACGGCGTGGATCCCCCTCGGCATCGTCGGTCAGAGCGCCACCGCCGCCCTGCTGCTCGCCGGGTGCACGGTCTACGCCGGTGCCGTCCTCGCCCTGGGGGTCCCCGCCGCACTGTGGGCCCTGCGGGTCCACTGGGGGACGCTGCTGCGGACCCCGCCGGCCACGTCCCTCGCCACCTACGGCCCCGCCTGGTGGTCCTGCACCTTCCCCGTCGGCACCTGCAGCCTGGGCACCCACCACCTGTCCCTCGCCACCGGTGCCGCCTGGCTGGACGGGGTCAGCGCCGTGCTGCTCGCACTGCTCGTGCTGCACGTCGCCCTCGCCACGGCGGGACTGGCAGGTCAGCTGTACGTGACCAGCACCGGCGAGTGGTCGCTCCAGCGCAGGTCGTAGTGCTCCGCCCGGTCCACCCAGGCGGCCTCGACGCGGTCCATCAGGTCGGACGTCGCGGCCTGGTAGTCGATGCGCCAGCCGGCGCCCGTGTCGAAGGCCTTGCCACGCCACGTCCACCACGAGTACGGGCCGTCCTCGTCCGGGTGGAGCCGACGCAGGGCGTCGAACCAGCGCGGTTCCTGCGCCGCCTGCGGCGCCGCCCCGGCGGGGACGTACTCCACCGCGCCGACGTAGTCGGACGGCTGACCCGCCGGGTTGCCGGTGCGTCCTGCGTCGGTGGGGTCGCCGACCTGCGTCGCCCCGTCGGGGAAGGTGCCGAACACCGAGTCCATGAACGCGCGTTCGGACGGCAGGAACCCGGACTTCTTCCGGTTGGGACGCCAGTTCTTCAGGTCCTGACGCCGGTGGCAGATGTTCCAGTCCCCGCCCACGACCATCTGCGGGTGTACCGCGGCCTGCTGCTCCAGGTAGGGGCCGAAGACGTCGAGGAAGCGGAACTTCTCGTCCTGCTTCGCGGTCCCCTCCGCGCCGGACGGCAGGTAGACGCTGGCCACGCGCAGGCCGGCGGTGGTGGCCTCGATGTAGCGTCCGGCGTCGTCGAACTCGGTGCTGAAGCCCTCCCCGAAACCGACCTGCACGTCCTCGATCGCATGGCGCGACAGGACGGCGACCCCGGCGCGTCCCTTCGCCGCGGCTTCCGCCTGCACCAGATGCCAGCCGGCCTCCAGTGCCGGGGCCAGCGCCTTCTGCGTCTGCTCCGGGGTGGCGCGCACCTCCTGCAGCAGCACCACCTCCGCCGGGGTGGACTCCAGCCACGGCAGGATCCCGTGGTTGTCCTCGTTGCGGACCTTCGCGGCGGCACGGATGCCGTTGACGTTGACGGTGGCGACTGTGATGCTCATGCCCTAGACACTAGCGGGCGGTGTCCCGGCACGACGGCGCAGGAGGTAGGTCGGCACGAAGACCGCGATACCGCACAACGCCATGCCCATGCCCGCCAACGCCGGTGCCGAGTAGGAGTACCCGGCGCTGATCACCGCGCCACCGACGGCCGCACCGGCGGCGTTGGCCAGGTTCAGCGCGGAGTGGTTCATCGAGGCGGCGAGGTTCTGCGCGTCCCCGGCGACGTCCATCAGACGGGTCTGCAGGTTGATCGTCATCACCGAGCCGGACATGGCGATCAGCCCGAAGTTCACGATGGCCAGCCAGGCGACCGAGCTCGTGAAGTAGAACGCGCCGAGCATGACCACCATGGCCACCAGGGAGCCGAAGATCGTGCCCTCCACGTTGACGTCCGACAGCCGGCCGCCCACGTAGGTGCCGGCGACCATGCCCACGCCGTAGACCATGAGCACCAGCCACATGAAGCTCTCCGGGAAGCCCGCGCGCTCGGTCATCGTCCAGGAGATGTAGGTGTACACGCAGAACATGCCGCCGAAGCCGACCGTGCCGAGCAGCAGCGTGAGCATCACCTGCGGGTTCACCAGGGCACTGAGCTCGGTCGCCGGACGCGTCGCCGGCATCATCGTCATGTGCGGCAGCGAGTACCACAGGCCGACCAGGGTGACCAGGCCGATCACCGCGACCAGGGCGAAGGCGGCGTTCCAGCCGAGCTGCTGGCCGATCCACTGTGCGGCGGGCACGCCGGCGACGGTGGCCACCGACAGCCCCATCGACACCTGCGCCACCGCACGGCCGCGCTTGCCCGGGTCCGCCATGGACGCGCCGATCAGCGCGGCGGCGGCGAAGTAGGCGCCGTGCGGGATGCCGGCGATGAACCTCGACAGCATCAGCAGCCCGTAGGAGCCGGCGAGCACGCTGAGCGCGTTGCCCACGGTGAACGCCGCCATGAGGATCAGCACCAGCCGACGCCGCGGCATCGACCCGGTCAGCGCCGTGATCACCGGGGCGCCGACGACCACACCCAGGGCGTAGGCGGTGATGACGTGCCCGGCGGTGGCCTCGGAGATGGAGAAGTCGTCGGCGATGTAGTTCAGCAGACCCATCGCGACGAACTCGGTGGTGCCGATGCCGAACCCGCCGAGGGCGAGCATGAGGATCGCGATGGGGCGCCGGCGGCGCCCCATCTCCGTCTGCCGTGGCAGCGGACGACGGTGCGGACGCGGCAGGTCGGTGAGCCGCTTCAGGCGCGACGGCGCGGTGTCGGTTTCGGTCACGGGTGGCTCCTCGGTCAGTAGTTCACGGTCACAGTCAATGATCAACCCGTATCGATTCAGATATATTCCAGGCGTCTGTCGGGGAGACTTCACTGATACCGAGATAACGGTCTCTCCCCGGGTGTAGGGTATCGGGCGCCTTCTTTCGTCCCGGAGCCAACCCTCGCCCGCCGACGCGACCGGCATTGCCGTATCATCGCGATGGTAGATGCCCGGGCGGAACCTTTCCACAGGAAGGACCCGCGGGGCAGTTCACTGAGATAACGAGACGACATTACGCAGGTGCGCCCCGTCGGCGTCCCTCACGAGGGGACGGCCGACCGGCCGCGGCACCAGCCGGTGACCACCGGCGTGACTATCGAAGAGGGAGACACCGGCCCATGGCCAAGATCATCTACACGCGAACCGACGAAGCACCACTGCTCGCGACCTACTCGCTGAAGCCCGTCATCGAGGCCTTCGCCTCCACCACCGGCGTGGCCGTGGAGACCCGGGACATCTCCCTGGCCGCCCGCATCCTCTCGGCGTTCGACGACGTCCTGCCGGAGAACCAGCGTGTCCACGACGCCCTCGCCGAGCTCGGCGAGCTCACCAAGCAGCCGGACGCCAACATCATCAAGCTGCCGAACATCTCGGCGTCCGTCCCGCAGCTCAAGGCCGCCGTCGCCGAGCTGCAGGCCCACGGTTACGACCTGCCCGACTACCCGGACGAGCCGTCCACCGACGAGGAGAAGGACGCCCGCGCCCGCTACGACTCCGTCAAGGGCTCCGCGGTCAACCCGGTGCTGCGCGAGGGCAACTCCGACCGCCGTGCCCCCAAGGCGGTCAAGAACTTCGCCCGCAAGCACCCGCACCGTATGGGCGAGTGGTCGGCCGACTCGAAGACGAACGTCGCGACCATGTCGGACGGCGACTTCCGCCACAACGAGCAGTCCGTGGTCATCGACGGCGACGACACCCTCACCATCCGCCTCGTCGGTGACGACGGCGAGACCACCGTCCTGAAGGACGGCCTGAAGGTGCTCGACAAGGAGATCGTCGACACGACCGTCCTGCGCGCCACGGACCTCGACGCCTTCCTCAAGGCGCAGGTCGCCCGCGCCAAGGAGGAGGGCATCCTCTTCTCCGCACACCTGAAGGCCACGATGATGAAGGTCTCCGACCCGATCATCTTCGGCCACGTGGTGCGCGCCTTCTTCTCCGACGTCTTCGACACCTACGGCGAGACGCTCTTCGCCAAGGGCCTCAACGGCGAGAACGGCCTCGCGGCCATCTACTCCGGCCTCGAGGACTACGCCGACGAGATCGGCGCCGACCTGGCCGCCGAGATCCGCGCCGCCTTCGACAAGGGCCTGGCGGACGGCCCGGACCTGGCCATGGTCAACTCGCACAAGGGCATCACCGGCCTGCACGTGCCGTCCGACATCATCGTCGACGCCTCCATGCCGGCGATGATCCGCAGCGGCGGCCACATGTGGAACAAGGACGACGCGGAGCAGGACGCCCTCGCCGTCATCCCGGACTCCTCCTACGCCGGCGTGTTCCAGACCGTGATCGAGGACTGCCGGAAGAACGGCGCCTTCGACCCGACCACGATGGGCACCGTGCCCAACGTGGGCCTGATGGCGCAAAAGGCCGAGGAGTACGGCTCCCACGACAAGACCTTCAAGATCGCCACCGCCGGCACCGTCGAGGTCGTCGACTCCTCCGGTGAGGTGCTCATGTCTCACACCGTCGCCCCCGGCGACGTGTGGCGTGCCTGCCAGGCCAAGGACGTGCCGATCCGCGACTGGGTGAAGCTGGCCGTGAGCCGTGCCCGCGACACCGGTGCCCCGGCCGTGTTCTGGCTCGACCCGGAGCGCGCCCACGACCGCAACATGACCGCCAAGGTCGAGGAGTACCTCAAGGACACCGACCTGGTCGGCGACATCGAGGGCCTGGACCTGCGCATCCTCTCCCCGGTGGACGCCTGCCAGCTGTCCGTGGACCGCATCCGCGCCGGCGAGGACACCATCTCGGTCTCCGGCAACGTGCTGCGTGACTACCTCACCGACCTCTTCCCCATCATGGAGCTGGGCACCAGCGCCAAGATGCTGTCCATCGTGCCGCTGATCGCCGGTGGCGGGCTGTTCGAGACCGGTGCCGGCGGATCCGCACCGAAGCACGTCCAGCAGCTCATCGAGGAGGACTACCTGCGCTGGGACTCCCTGGGCGAGTTCCTGGCCCTGGCCGAGTCGCTGCGTAAGCTCGCCGAGACCGACAACAACCCGCGCACCCCGATCCTGGCGGACGCGCTGGACGCGGCGACGGAGCGCATCCTCAACGAGGACCTCTCCCCCGCCCGTGTCGTCGGCGAGATCGACAACCGCGGCAGCCACTACTGGCTGGCACGCTACTGGGCGCTGAACCTGTCGAAGCAGACGGACGACGCCGAGCTCGCCGAGATCTTCGCCCCCGTCGCCGAGGAGCTCGAGGCCAAGTACGAGACCGTCAAGAAGGAGATGCGTGGCGGCCAGGGGTCCTCAGCGGACCTCGGCGGCTACTACTGGCTCGACGAGGAGAAGACCACGAAGGTCATGCGCCCGTCCGCCACCTTCAACGCGGTCATCGACGGGCTCACCGCCCGCAACGCCTGATCCGCGCGGCTCCCCTTCACTGAACAGCTCGGTCTACCGGTGACAATGTGCTGACCTGCACATTTCGCCGAAAGTAGACCGAGCTGTTTGCTGCCTGGACGGTGGTGGGTTATCGTGTTCCCAGCGAAACGACACCTCTGACCCCCGAAGGGACCACCACACTCATGAGCACCAGGTACGACAACTCCGACTCCGCCTCCTGGGGATTCGCCTCCCGCGCCGTCCACGCCGGGCAGACCGTGGACTCCGACACCGGAGCCCGCAACCAGCCGATCTACCTCACCACCTCCTACGTCTTCGACTCCGCCGAGCACGCCAAGCAGCGCTTCGCCCTCGAGGACCTCGGCCCGGTGTACAGCCGGCTGACCAACCCCACCCAGGAGGCCCTGGAGAACCGCATCGGTTCCCTGGAGGGCGGCGTGCACGCCGTGGCCTTCGCCTCGGGCCAGGCCGCCGAGACCGCCGCGATCCTCAACCTCGCCGGCGCCGGTGACCACATCGTGACCTCCCCGCGCCTCTACGGCGGCACGGAGACCCTCTTCGGCGTCACCTTCGCCCGCCTGGGCATCGAGGTCACCTTCGTCGAGGACCCGGACGACCTGGACTCCTGGCAGGCCGCCGTGCAGCCGAACACCAAGGCCTTCTACGGCGAGACCTTCGCCAACCCGCAGGCCGACGTCCTCGACATCCCGGCCGTCGCCGAGGTCGCACACCGCAACAACGTGCCGCTGATCGTCGACAACACCGTCGCCACCGCCGCGCTGGTGCGCCCCCTGGAGCTCGGCGCGGACGTCGTCGTCGCCTCGCTGACGAAGTTCTACACCGGCAACGGCTCCGGCCTCGGCGGCATCCTCGTCGACGGCGGGTCCTTCGACTGGACCGTCGAGCGCGACGGCGAGCCGGTCTTCCCGTCCTTCGTCACCCCGGACCCCGCCTACCACGGCCTGAAGTACGCCGACCTCGGTGCCGCCGCCTTCGGCCTGAAGGCCCGCGTGGGCCTGCTGCGCGACACCGGCGCCGCACTGTCCGCCTTCAACGCCTGGGTCACCATCCAGGGCCTGGACACCCTCGCCCTGCGCGTGCGCAAGCACAACGAGAACGCCGAGATCGTCGCCGGCTCCCTCGCCGAGAACGCCGCCGTCGCCACGGTGAACTACGCCGGGCTGCCGGACTCCCCCTGGTACGCCACCAAGGAGAAGCTGGGCCTGGAGTACACCGGCTCGGTGCTGTCCTTCGACCTCGCCGTCGACGACGTGTGGTCCGACGAGGCCCGCGAGAAGGCCTGGGCCTTCATCGACGCCCTGAAGCTGCACTCCAACCTGGCCAACGTCGGCGACGTGCGCTCGCTGGTCGTGCACCCGGCGACCACCACGCACTCCCAGTCGGACCAGAAGGGCCTGGCCCGCGCGGGCGTGAACCTCGCCACCGTCCGGCTCTCGGTGGGCATCGAGGACATCGAGGACATCCTCGCCGACCTGCAGCTCGGCTTCGACGCGATCAGCTGAGGCCACCGCACATGAGCATCGACCCCCGGTCCCTGCCCGCCTCCCACTCCTCGGCGACCGTCCCCATCGGGACGTTCACCACCGAGGCGGGCGTGGACGTCCCCGGCGCCGAGCTGCGCCTGTTCGCCTGGTACGAGGGCACCGCCGAGGAGGCGGTGGCGCGCCCGGTGATCGTCATCGAGCACGCCCTGACCGCCGACGGCGACGCCGACGACTGGTGGTCGGGCATCATCGGCCCGGGGCAGGCGCTCGACACCGAACGCTACCTGGTGCTCTGCGCGAACTGCCTCGGCGGCTGCCAGGGCTCCACGGGACCGTCCTCGGCGCACCCGGACGGCGGGGCCTGGGGGTCCCGCTTCCCCGCACTGTCGATCCGCGACCTCGTCGCCGCGGAGAAGACGCTGCTCATCGACGTACTGGGGGTGCGCCGTATCCGCGGCGTCGTCGGTGCGTCCATGGGCGGGGCCCGCGTGCTGGAGTGGACGTTCATGTACCCGGAGGTCGTGGAGGCCGCCCTGCCCGTCGCCGTCTCGGCGCGGGCCTCGGCCTGGCAGATCGGCATCCAGTCGGCGCAGATCCGCTTCATCACCGCCGACCCCTGCTGGCAGGACGGCGACTACCACGGCTCCGGCCGCATCCCCTCCCACGGTCTCGGCCAGGCCCGCCGCATCGCGCACCTGACCTACCGTGGTGAGCTCGAGCTCGACGAGCGCTTCTCCACCGAACCGCAGCCCGGCGAGAACCCCTACGGCCCCTACAACTCCCCCACGGAGCGATTCGCCGTGGAGAGCTACCTCGACCGGCAGGCCGAGAAGCTGGAGGCCCGGTTCGACGCCGGCAGCTACGTGATCCTCACCGACGCCCTGAACCGCCACGACGTGGGACGCGGGCGCGGCGGCATGAACGCGGTGCTGGGCTCCTCCCAGGTGCCGACGATGGTCGCCGGCATCGACACCGACATCCTGTACCCCTACCACCAGCAGGAGCACCTCTCCCGCAACCTCGGGGACTTCATCGGACTGTCGAAGATCACCTCCCCCACCGGTCACGACGGCTTCCTCACCGAGACCCGTCAGATGACCATGATCCTGGACAAGTTCCTCACGAAGGCCGCGCTGCTCGCGCAGCGCTGAGCCCGCCTACCCCGCCGCGGCGGTCGCCCGGGCGTACACCGTCTCGCCCACGCTGGCGGGCCCGAGCCCCAGCGTGCGGGCGTCGCCGCGAGTGATCTGCGCGGTGAACTCCTCGCCGTCGGCGGCGTCGGTGAGTTCCACGCGCACCTCGAAGCCGAGCACGGCGACGCGTCGGACCACGGCCTCGCGCACCCCGGTGGCGGCGATCTCGTTGCCGGGCACCTCCGGGTCGGCGTTGCGTCCGAGCCGGATGTCGTGGGGACGTACCGTCGCACCGTCCAGCGTGGTGACGTGGCCCAGGAAGGACTGCACGAAGGGGGTCTCCGGGGCGTCGTAGAGGGCGGTGGGGGTGCCGACCTGCTCGATGCGTCCGTCACCCATCACGGCGATGCGGTCGGCGACGTCGAGCGCCTCCTCCTGGTCGTGGGTGACCAGCACCGTGGTGACGGTGAACTCCTCGTGCATGTGGCGCAGCCAGGTGCGCAGGTCCTCACGCACCTTGGCGTCGAGCGCGCCGAAGGGCTCGTCGAGCAGCAGGACGCCCGGGTTCGGCGCCAGGGCACGCGCCAGCGCCATGCGCTGCCGCTGGCCGCCGGACAGCTGCGAGGGGTAGCGCGTGTGGTAGCCGGCCAGGCCGACGATCTCCAGCAGCTCGTCGACACGGGCGTCGATCTCCTTGCGCGGACGCTTGCGTACGGACAGGCCGAAGGCCACGTTGTCGCGCACGGTCATGTGCTTGAAGGCGGCGTAGTGCTGGAAGACGAACCCGATGCCGCGGTCCTGCGGCGACAGCCGGGTCACGTCGGCACCGTCGATCACGACGGCACCGGAGTCGGGGTGTTCCAGCCCGGCGATGGTGCGCAGCAGGGTGGACTTTCCGGAGCCGGACGGGCCGAGCAGGGCGGTCAGCGAGCCTTCGGGGATCTCCAGGGAGACGTCGTCGAGGGCGGTGAAGTCGCCGTAGGTCTTCACGGCGTGGGAGACGGAGATGGTCATCTAGGAAACCTTCTTCTTCTGCAGCAGGGTCATGACGACCAGGACGATCACGGAGACGATCATCAGCAGGGTCGCCGCGGCGTAGGCGCCGTAGACGTTGTTGTCGTCGAGGTAGCGGGAGTGCACGAGCAGGGTCAGGGTCTGTCCGCCGCCGGCGAACCCGGAGGCGACCATGATCACCGCGCCGAACTCGCCGAGGGCGCGGGCGACGGTGAGCACCACGCCGTAGGACAGGCCCCAGCGGATCGACGGCAGGGTGATCCGTCGGAAGGTCTGCCAGGAGGACGCGCCCAGCGTGGACGCCGCCTGCTCCTGTTCGGTGCCGATCTCACGCAGCACCGGTTCGACCTCCCGGACGATGAACGGCAGGGTGACGAACACGGTGGCCAGCACCATGCCGGGCAGCCCGAAGATCACCCGGAAGCCGAGGTCCTCGACACCGCCGAACCAGCCGTCGGTGCCCCACAGCATGATCAGGGCCACGCCCACGATCACCGGCGACACCGCGAAGGGCAGGTCCACGACGGCCTGGACGACGGACTTGCCGGGGAAGCGTCCCCGCACCAGTCCGAGGGCGACGACGATGCCGAAGACCACGTTGAGCGGCACGGTGATCACCACGATGAGCAGCGAGGTCTGCAGCGCCGACACCGCCGCCGGGGTGGTGATCCACTCCCAGAACTGGCCGACGCCGGGTTGCACCGTGCGCCACAGGATCGTGCCGACGGGCAGCGCGACGAGCACGGCCAGGTACACCAGCGCGAGGGTGCGCAGTGTCAGGACACTTCTCTTGGACTGGTTCATGCGTCCTGCTCCTTCCGGGAGCTGCGGTCCCCGACGAGGCGGAGGACGAGGAGTACGACGAAGGTGATCACCAGCAGCGCCACCGACACCGCGGCGGCGGCCGCCGGGACGTCCGACTCGATCTGTTCCTGGATGTACTGGGAGGCGACCTGGGTCTCACCGGGGATGTTGCCGCCGATGAGCACCACGGAGCCGTACTCGCCGATCGCGCGGGCGAAGGCCAGGCCGGTGCCGGACAGCACCGCCGGCCACAGGGCCGGCAGGATGATGCGGCGGAAGATCGTGGCGTTGGACGCCCCGAGCGAGGCGGCGGCCTCCTCCACGTCGTGGTCGAGTTCGATGAGCACGGGCTGCACCGAGCGCACCACGAAGGGCAGCGTGACGAACGCCAGGGCGATCACGAGGGCCGGCTGGGTGGCGTTGATCGTGATGTTCATCGGGCTGTCCGGCCCGTACAGGCTGAGCAGCACCAGGGAGGCCACGATGGTGGGCAGGGCGAACGGCAGGTCGATGACCGCGTCCACGATGCGCCGGCCGGGGAAGTCGTCGCGTACCAGCACCCAGGCGATCAGGGTGCCGGTGACCATGTTGATCACCGCCACGGCCAGGGACACCTTCGCGGTGACCCAGAGGGTCTGGCGTGCGCCCTCGGAACTGACCGCCTCCCAGAACCCGCCGATCCCGCCGGAGAACGCCTCCGTGGTAAGCGCGACCAGGGGCAGCAGCACGATGACGGACAGCCAGAGTGTGGCGGTGCCCATGCTGAGTTTGGTCGTCCTGTCGCTCATGGTCACACCGCCTGGTAGATCGTGGTGATGGCGCCGCTGTCCTCGCCGCTGCCGGGTTTCGCCCGCTTGAACAGGACCTGGTCGACCAGGTCCCAGTCCGCCGCGGTGCCCTCGGGGTCGAGGTCCGGGTCGAGCTCGCGGAAGGCCGCGGCGAGTTCGTCGACGGTGTGCACCGTGTCCAGCTCGCGGAAGGCGTCACGCTGCCCGGCCGGAAGGGAGTCGATGACGTCGGTGGTGTCGTCGAAGAGGTCGGGTCCGGGCCGGAAACCCTCCGCCGCCCACAGCTTCTCCGCCTCGGGGGTGAACAGGTAGTCGCGGAACTCGGTGGCCTTGGCAAGGTCGCCGTCCGGGTCGTCGGAGGTGTCGACGAGGGCGACGGGGTTCTCGATGCGGAAGGTGTCGTCCGGCACGGTGTAGTCGATGCGACCGCCGTTGCGGTCCAGCTCGATGGCCTCGTTCTCGTAGGACAGCAGGACGTCGCCCTGCCCGCTCTCGAAGGCGGAGGTGGCCTCGCGTCCGGACTTCGGACGCACGGTGAAGTGCGCCCCGACCAGCTGGGTGAGCTTGTCGAGCGCCTCCGAGTGGGC
Source organism: Corynebacterium sp. AOP12-C2-36 (assembly GCF_052379185.1). Taxonomy (NCBI): domain Bacteria; kingdom Bacillati; phylum Actinomycetota; class Actinomycetes; order Mycobacteriales; family Corynebacteriaceae; genus Corynebacterium; species Corynebacterium sp. AOP12-C2-36. Next base: position 61,166 of record NZ_JBQSYJ010000005.1, read on the forward strand.
GGTGCCGGTGTCGGCGCCGCCGTCGAGGGCCTGGAAGAACCAGCTGGCGTAGGGGGCCAGCAGGTTCCACTTCGCCGAGCCGGAGCTCGCGGGGTTCGGACTGATGACCTCGACCCCGGGTTCCAGCAGGTCGTCCCAGTTCTCCAGGCCCAGCGGGTTGCCCTCGCGGGTGACGAAGGAGACCACGGAGCCGAAGGGGACGGACTTCCCGGACTCGTCGCCGGGGACGTCCTCACGCCAGTCGTCGGCCACCTGGCCGGCGTCGACGAGACGTGTCACGTCCGGCTCGACGGAGAAGTTCACGATGTCGGTCGGCAGGTGGCGGGCAACCTTGCGCGACTGGTCGCCGGAGGCGCCGTAGCTCTCGGCGAAGCCGGTGTCCGCGCCCTCGGGCGTGCCGCGGAAGCCGCGGATCACGGCCTCGAAACCGGGCTTGGGGACGGCGTAGGCGACGAGGTTCAACCGCTCGTCGCCGGACGAGACGTCCACGACCCCCGGGTCGTCGACGGTTCCGCCGGGCAGTGCGAACACCCCGGCGACGGCCACCAGGCCGACACCGACGAGTACCGCCCCCAGGCTGGGTTTGAACGCCACGTGGTTTTCCTCTCCTCCGCACAGACTGCTCTGTCTACTACGCAGGAGACACTATCGCCCCACCTCCGGACCCCCGCAGCGTTCCATTCACCACGAATGGAATCACCCGTCCAGTGCGGTGAACTCCGGTACCACGTGCTCGGCCAGCTCCCCCAGCACTTCCGCCACCGGTCGCCCACCCCCGGCGAGGTGCAGCGACACGTGGTTGACCCCCATCGCCCGCTGGGACGCCAGGATCTCCAGCAACCCGCGCCGACCCGTGCGGTACCCGAAGTCGCGCCCCTCGACCGGCAGGTCGGCGTCCTGCGACAACTCCAGCCACATCGACTCGGCGAAGGGTTTGAACCGCTCGCCGCAGGACGCCCGCCAGCGGTCCACCATCACCTTCTGCTGCGGCAGCGACCGGTGGTAGGTCAGCCACCCGTCGCCGTGGGCGGCGTTGTAGTCCATGTTCTGCTGGCACGACCCCGTCGGCAGCACCGGCACCGCGCCGCCGGACGGCGTGGGCACCACGTCCGCACCCGCCATGCGCCCGCGCGACCAGTGCACCGGACGCCCCGTCGGCGCCCACGCCGCGCGCAGCACCTCCAGGTGCTCGCGGAACAGCGCGGCGTGCTCCCCCTTCTCCAGGCCGAAGGCCGGGAACTCCTCGGGGCGGTCCCCGCTGGCCACACCCATGAGGAAGCGTCCCGCGCTGAGCCGGTCGAGCCCGGCCGAGCGCTTCGCCAGCAGCAGCGGGTGCGCCAGCGGCAACACCACCGCCGCCGTCCCCAACGCGATCCGGTCGGTGTGCGCGGCGAGCCAGGTCAGGTACATGAACGGGTCGTGGACCTGGCCGACGTCACCGAAGGTCTCGACCCGCAGCGGGATGTCGCGCGCCCACACCGCGGCGACGCCGGCGTCCTCCGCCAGCCGGACGAGGTCCACCTGCGCCGCGACGTCCTGCAGGTCCGGGCCGGTCGCCCCGAGCGGCAGGGTCAGCCCCAGGGTCATCTCCCCCTCGGCGAAGGTCCTGGCGAAACCGGGCTTCACGACTAGCTGCCCAGCGCGTCCACGGACACCGCCACCAGCAGCATCGCCGCCCCCACCGCGGCACAGAACAGCGAGTCGAACTTGCGCGAGCGTACCGACAGCACGCCCAGGATCTCCCCGTCCACGATCCAGCGCAGTGCGGCGAGCACCAGCATGCCGGTGCCCACCGTCACCGTGCCACGACGCCAGCGGTCGGCCACCAGGAACACCAGCCCCACCACCATCACCAGCACGAACCCCACGACCAGCAGCATCTGCACCGTCTGGTTGAGCCGCGAGTGCGGCACCCGCGCATCGTGCGGGTTGCGCAGCAACGTCCGGCGCTCGGCCGGGGTCAGCTCGACGAGGTCGGCCTTGTCGGATTCTGCAGTGTCGGTGGTGTCGGGAGCGTCGCTCACACCAGTCGCTCCGCCCGTTCCACCACGTTGTGGACCAGGAAGGCGCGGGTCAGCGGGCCGACGCCGCCGGGGTTCGGCGAGACGGCACCTGCCACACCCCACACGTCCGGGTGCACGTCGCCGGCGAGCTTGCCGTCCACGCGCGAGACTCCGACGTCCAGCACCGCGGCGCCGGGCTTCACCATGTCCGCGGTGAGCATGTGCGGCTTACCGGCGGCGGCGACGATGATATCGGCGTCCCGGGTCTCCTTGGCGAGGTCCTTCGTCCCGGTGTGGCACAGCACCACGGTGGAGTTCTCCGTCCGACGGGTGAGCATCAGGCCGATGGGACGGCCCACGGTCACACCACGGCCGATGACCACGGTCTTCGCCCCGTCGAGCTCCACGCCGAAGCGACGCAGCAACGCGATCGCCCCGTTGGGCGTGCAGGGCAGCGGCGCCGGCTCCATCAGCACGAGCTTGCCGAGGTTCACCGGGTGCAGGCCGTCGGCGTCCTTCGCCGGGTCGATGCGCTCGAGCACCGCGTTCTCGTCCAGGTGCTTCGGCAGCGGCAGCTGCACGATGTAGCCGGTACACGCCGGGTCGGCGTTGAGCTCGTCGATCACGGCGTTGAGCTCCTCCTGCGAGACGTCCGCAGGCAGGTCGCGCCGGATGCTGTTCACCCCGATCTGCTCGCAGTCGCGGTGCTTCATCTTCACGTAGGAGTGGCTCCCCGGATCGTCGCCGACGAGGACGGTGGCCAGCCCCGGCGTGACCCCCTTCTCCTTCAGCGCCGCCACGCGGCGGGTGAGGTCCTCGACGATCTCGTCGCGGTACAGTTTGCCGTCAAGCTTGGTCGCATCAGTCACCGCACCATTATGGCACCCTCAGCGTCCGCCCGGGAACCCCGCCTGCCGCCACGCCTCGTAGGCGGCGACGGACGCCGCGTTCGACAGGTTCATGCTGCGCCGTCCCTCCTGCATCGGGATGCGCACCTGCCGGGTGATCCGTGGGTCCGCGAGCGCCTCGTCCGTCAGGCCGGTGGGCTCGGTGCCGAAGAGCAGGACGTCCCCCGGTTCGTAGTCGACGTCGGTGTACCAGGTGTCGGCGTGGGCGGTGAAGGCGAAGACCCGCGCACCTGCGGCGCCGGCGAGTTCGTCCAGCGCCGCGTCCAACGACGGGTGCACCTGCACGTCGGCGAGGTCGTGGTAGTCCAGCCCGGCGCGCCTGAGGTGCTTGTCGTCGAAGTTGAAGCCCAGCGGCTCGGCCAGGTGCAGCGAGGCACCGGTGCCGGCGCACAGGCGGATCGCTGCCCCGGTGTTGCCGGGGATAGCCGGGTGCTCGAAGAGGATGCGGCAGTACGGGGTGTTCTCGCTCACTGCTCCCACCAGGCCTTCAGCGTGTCGGTGAACCAGGACAGGTCGTGGACCCCGGCCATCTCCCGGGCCGAATGCATCGACAGCAGCGGGATACCGACGTCGACGGTGGGGATGCCGAGCCGGGTGGCGGTGATCGGCCCGATGGTCGAGCCACAGGGGACGTCGTTGTGGCCGGCGAAGACCTGGTCGGGGGCCCCGGCGGCACGGCATGCCGCGCGCCACGCCGCGGAGGTGGCGGCGTCGGAGGCGTAGCGCTGGTTGGCGTTGACCTTCAGCACCGGGCCGCCGTTGACGACGGGGCGGTTGACCGCGTCGTGCTTGCCCGCGTAGTTCGGGTGCACGGAGTGGGCGGCGTCGGCGGAGACGCAGGACGACCGGGCGAACATCGCCCGGGTACCCTCCACGTCCGCCCCCAGCGCCGTGGAGGTCCGCGTCAGCACGTCCTCGAGCACGGGTCCGGCCGCGCCACTCGTCGTCGCGCTGCCGACCTCCTCGTGGTCGAAGGCTGCGAGCACCGGGACGACCCCGTCGACGTCCTCCGCCGAGAGGAAGGCCTCCAGGGAGGTGAAGACGCTGCTGAGGTTGTCCATGCGCCCGGCGGCGATGAAGTCACCGCGTGCACCGAAGACCTCGCCGCGCTGGGCGTCGACGGTGATCAGGTCGTGGGCGAGGATGTCGTCGGCGTGCACGTCGGGCACGTCGAGCGCACCGGCGACGACCTCGCCGATCGTCGGCGAGCCGTCACCGACGGCGAACACCGGCTGCATGTGCTGCTGCCGGTCGAGGGTGAAGCCGCTGTTCACGCTGCGGTCCAGGTGGATGGCCAGGTGCGGGACGCGCAGCACCGGGGCGGTGCGCACCAGGTGCTCGCTGCCGTCGGCGAGGACGACCCGTCCGGCGAGCCGCAGTTCGCGGTCCAGCCAGGCGGGCAGGATGGCCCCGCCGTAGACCTCGACGGCGGCCTGACGCCACCCTCCGGGCCCGACGATGTCGCCGACGGGCTTGAGTTTCAGCCCCGGGGAGTCCGTGTGGGAGCCGACGATGCGGAACCTGTCGGCCGTCCCCTCGGGGACGCGCCAGGCCAGCACCGCCCCACCGCGCACGATGTAGTGCCCGCCGGGCGAGGCGTCCCACGTCTCCTTCTCGTCCTGCCGGTGGAAGCCGGCGGCGGCGAGCCGGGACGCCACCTCGGCGGCCGCGTGGTAGCTGCTGGGGGACGCGTCAATGAAGTCAATAAAGTCGAGATAGTCGGCGGTGCCTGTCATGGCCACCAGTAAACCACCCGTCACGGACACCGACACCGTCGGCCCTGCAGTAAGACGAACATGTGTTCGATCGATTCGCCTTTCCGTCGTTTCATGTCCGGGGCCCTTGATAGCGTGATCGACATGACGGACACCACACCACCGCCACCACGTCACGGCTTCCGGGAGGACGCCCACTTCCTTCGCCAACTCGACATCGTCGCCAACGAGCTCATGGGGGACCTCGGCCACCGCCCCCACTGGTCGGTCGAGGTCGACACCTCCCCCGCCGTGAGCGCGACCCGCCGCATGAACGTGGCAATGCTCGACCTCGCCCGCGCCTCCACCCCGCTGGACGACGCGGACGTCACCGAGCACTACTCACGCCTGCAGGCGCAGACCTCCATCACCCACGGACGTGCGGAGACCTTCTGCGACGTCGGGCTGCTCTGCCTGCGCATGCCGCGTCTGTCCGTGCACCTGGGCCGCGGCATGCTCGGCTACGACCATCTGCGTGTCCTGGCCCGTGCCGCCGACGGCGTCGCTCAGGACGACCCCGCACTCCTCGCCGAGGTGGAGACGGCACTGATCAAGGTACTCACCCCGCGACGCGACGAGCAGGCCATGCCCGGTCCCCGCACGCTGTACAACCGGATCGCCAAGGCCATCGACGACGTCGACGAGCTCGCCCGCCCCCTGGACCCGAACGCCGCACCCACCACCGCCGAGCGGCCGCGGCGTCAGGTCAACGTGGACACCTACGACCAGGAGACCACGGCGATCACCGCCGTCCTGCCCGCCGTCGAGGCCGAGGAGTTCCTCACCGTGCTCGACGCGGTCTGCCGGGACCAGGGGTGTTCCCGCGCGGACGCGATGATGCACCTGGCCCGCGGCACCGCGGAGGTGAAGGTCACGCTCAACCTCTACCGCGACATCGACGGCGCCACCGCCGCCACCGACTCCGGCCACTGGCTGGACGCGATGGCCACCGAGCAGTTCATGGAGCGCGTCACCCACCTGCGCGTCGCCGGGCACGACCAGGTGGAGTCCTACGTCCCCACCGCCCAGATCCGCACCTTCGTCCGCGGCCGCGACGGCACCTGCCGCTTCCCGGGCTGCGACGTCGCCGCACCGAACTGCGACCTCGACCACGTGCGGCGCTACGACCACGACGACCCCGCCGCCGGCGGACCCACCGACACCCGCAACCTGCAGTGCCTGTGCCGCGCCCACCACCTGCTCAAGACCCTGGGCTGGTGGGACCCGACCATCGCCGGCGACGGGACGGTGATGTGGACCAGCGTCGACGACGGCCACACCCTCGTCACCGAACCCTCCGGCCCGCTCGCCGGCTACGCACGCACCACCTTCGCCGAGCGGGCGTCGCGGCGCTACGCCGTGGTCCGGGAGCACAACACCGGCGGGTTCCACGACGACGGGGCGGAGGTGCCGTTCTGACACCGGAGGGTATAACGGACGCATGAACTTCTCACCTCCCCTGTCCCCGACCGTGCTCGAGGAGCTGCGCGACTCCGCCGTCGGCGACCGGGCGCTGCGCATCGCGCGCAACGCCGTCACCGCCGCCGACGTCAACGCCGTCGCGCTCAACCGAGACGCCGTCACCGCCCTGGACCCCACCACGGAGGTCAAGCTCGACCGCCTCGGCGTCTCCGACCAGAAGCAGTCGGGACGCTGCTGGATGTTCGCCGCCTACAACGTCTTCCGCCACCGCGTGGCGGAGGACCTCGGGGTGAAGGAGTTCGAGTTCTCCCACACCTACCTGCAGTTCTTCGACAAGATCGAGAAGTCGAACCATGTGCTGCGCTCTCTGGAGCGGCAGTTCCGCGACGGCGTCACCGACCTCGACGACCGCACCGTCGCCGCCCTGCTGCAGGGCGCGGCGTCCGACGGCGGGCAGTGGAACTACTTCACCAACCTCGTCGCGAAGTACGGCGCCGTGCCGTCCTACGCCATGCCCGAGACCTTCGCCTCCGGGCGCACCCCGCAGCTGGACGGACGCCTGCGCACCGTCCTGCGCCGCGGGGCGTTGCGCCTGCGCGACGCCGTCCTGGCCGGTGAGGCCGCCGAGCCGGTGATCGAGAAGACGCTGGACGACGCCTACCGCGTCACCGCCATCCACCTCGGCGTGCCGCCCACGGAGTTCACCTGGCAGTACCGCGACTCCGACAACGGCTTCCACCGCGGCGGCACCTACACCCCGCTGCAGTTCGCCGCCGAGATGCTGCCCGATGACCTAGACAGCTACGTCAGCGTGGTGCACGATCCGCGCCACGAGGCGGGCCGGGCGTTCAGCATCACCCACGAGAACAACATGTGGGACACCCCGGACTTCAGCTACGTCACCGCCGGCGTCGACACGCTGCGCCGGCTGGTGAAGGACAGCCTCGACGCCGGGGAACCGGTGTGGTTCGCCTGCGACGTCAACCGTCAGTTCGTCGCCACCGCCGGGGTGTGGGACGCCGACCTGCTCGAACTCGACGCCCTCTACGGCACCGACTCCGCCACCACCAAAGCCGAGCAGATGGACACCGCCGAATCCCGGCTGACCCACGGCATGGTGTTCACCGGCTACGACCGCTCGCCCTCCGGCGAGGTGCGCTGGCGTGTGGAGAACTCCTGGGGCACCAAGAGCCACGCCCAGCACACCGAACTCGCCGGCGGCGGCTACGGCACCATGGCCGACAGCTGGTTCGCCGACAACGTCTTCCAGGTCGTCGTTCCGCGCCGGCGCCTCACGGACGACCTGCCCGACGACCTGACAGACGCTGTCGCCGCACTCGACCGCGGCGACACGACCGACCTTCCGAACTGGGATGCGCTGGCCTGATGACTACTACCGCAACAACCTCCGCCGCACTCGACCCTGCACGTCTGGCCGCCCTCGGCGACGACCTGCGCGCCGACGCGTCCTTCCGCATGGCGCGCAACGCCGCGACCGCCACGAACGTGGAGACCGTCACCCTCGACCGCGACGTCCTGTCCACCACGGACAGCTCCACCTCGGTGAAGCTGGACTCCTGGGCCGTCGCCGACCAGAAGAAGTCCGGGCGCTGCTGGATCTTCGCCGGGCTCAACGCCCTGCGCGGCGACGTCATGGAGACCACGGGCGTCAAGGACCTCGAACTCTCCCAGACCTACCTGCACTACTGGGACAAGCTGGAGAAGGCCAACCACTTCCTCGGCGCCATGGCCGGGCTCGCCGACCGTGACGTCGAGGACCGGACCGTGCAGCACCTGCTCGCCGACCCCGTGGAGGACGGCGGGCAGTGGAACATGTTCGTCGCCCTCGTCGACAAGTACGGTGCGGTGCCGAAGTACGCCATGCCCGAGACCCGGTCGTCCTCCGACACCCGGGCGATGAACCGCGACCTGTCGACCGCGCTGCGTGCCGGGGCGTCCCGCATGCGCGCGGACGGAACGGACGTCACCAGCGTCCACCGCGAGACCCTCGCCGACGTGCACCGCATCCTCACCATGCACCTGGGCACCCCGCCGCAGCGGTTCGTCTGGCAGTACCGCGACGCCAAGGGCGAGTTCCACCGCGTCGGCGAGCTCACGCCCCGCCAGTTCGCCGACCGCTACCTGCCCGGCGACCTCGACGGGTACGTGTGCGTGGTCGACGACCCCCGGGCGTCCTCCCCGAAGGGGGAGCTTTTCACCGTGGACCAGCTCGGCAACGTCGTCGGCGGCGCGCCGGTGACCTACCTCAACGCACCCGTCGACGTGATCAAGGCCGCCGCCCTGGAGGCGCTGCAGGACGGCACACCGGTGTGGTTCGGCTGCGACACCGCAGCCCAGTCGCACCGTGAGCGCGGCGTCTGGGACGCCCACCTGCACGACTACGAGGGCTTCTACGGTGTGGACCTGGACCTCACCAAGGAGCAGCGCCTGCTCACCGGCGAGTCCCAGATGACCCACGCCATGGTCCTCACCGGCGTGGACGTCGACGAGGCGGGTCGTCCCGTGCGCTGGCGCGTGGAGAACTCCTGGGGCCCGAAGGCCGCGGAGAAGGGCTTCTGGACGATGAACGACAACTGGTTCGACCAGTACGTCTTCGAGATCGCCGTGCACCGCGACCGCCTGCCGCAGCAGTACCGCGAGGCGTTGGACGACACCCCGCACGTCCTGCCCGCCTGGGACCCGATGGGCGCACTGGCAGGTCAGGGCAGCTAGGTCAGCTGGTGGCCGGAGAGGAAGGCCCACACCTCGGTCGTCGCGTCGAGTGAGTAGGACGTGGTCTCGGCGGAGTCCGACGCCGCGCCGGACTCCCCGGACGCGTCGCCGGGCCAGGTGTGCCCGCCGTCGCCGACACGCAGGTGCACCACCGAGGTGCCCGGTGAACACATCGGCCACTGCTGACGACGCACGTCGCCCGCCAGCGCCGTGGTCACCGGCGTGCTCTGGCAGTGGTTCATCGCCGCGACGTCCTCCACCAGGTCACGGGCGGCCATGTAGACCCCGCCGTGGCGGGAACCGCCCTGGTAGTTGATCGTCTCATCCTTCGTGCCGTGGATCTCGAGGAAGGACGGGGCGCGCCCGGCGTCCTCCACGCAGTTCGTGCGCGTCCCGCTGTAGTACGCGCCGGCGACGGAGGCGACCGCGGCGAAGAGGCGCGGCTCGCGGCAGGCCAGCTTCGCCACCATGCCACCGCCGTTGGACATGCCCGCGGCGTAGATGCGCGAACGGTCCACGTTGTAGGTGGTGTTCAGCGCGGCGAGCATGTCGCGGGTGAAACGGACGTCCTCCCCGTCCTTCGTCCGCGAGTACGGCGCGCCCTCCCAGGAGTCGCCCACGCCCTGCATCGAGACGGTGATCACCTCCATCTCGTCGAAACCGGAGTAGTTGTGGAAGCCCTGGGCGGTCTCCCGGTACCCGTGGTAGGCCAGCAGGACCGGGTAGGACTTCTCCGGGTCGTAGTCGGCAGGCACCGACAGGATGCCCTCGCGCGTGCGGTTGCCGCTGCTCAGGGTGATCTTCTTCGAGTTGCCGGGGGCCGGGCCATCCAACCGGGGGCCGTTGCCGAGCTCCGCCTCCGCGGCGGTGGGCACGATGCTCTCCGAGGCGGCGACCGCGTTCTCCCGCGCCGTCTGCTCCCGGTAGCTCTCCAGCGCAGCGTTGTTCTCGCCCGCCGGGGCGTGCCCGACCCACACCAGGGCGCCGACCATCACCGTGGCGGTGAGGACGGCAAGGGACCTGGTGATCCGGCGGCGCACCGGACGGGCCTCATCGACCTGATCCGACAGTGGTTCAGGGACGGGGCCCGCGGTCCGCTGGACCGGGGCGGGGTCGCCGGGCTGCTGCGGAGTGGACTGATTCACTCCCCCATTTCTACTGGTCAGGACGCACGGAATCAACCAGGCCACGCCGTCGGGTGACCACCGTCACTGCAAAAACTTTGAACTTCACAACGAAAGGTTTCTTCCGTTGTAGGCTCAACCGCATGACGCACTTCACGAGAAGGATCCTGAGTTGCACGGTCGCGGTCTCCACCGCCCTGACCGTCGGACTGTCCGGTGCCGTCGCACAGGACCTGAGCTGGCCGCCGCCGTCCGGCGAACCCACCGCCACCGACTCCGACCCGTTCTACCTCCCGCCGCAGGACCTGCCCGCCGACCCCGGCGAGGTCATCCGTTCCCAGGACGCACCCCAGCTGCTGGACACCCTGGGCGGGACGGCCGAGAAGATCCTGTACACCTCCACCACCGAGGACGGTGAGCGCGTCGCCACCAGCGGCGTGGTCCTCGAGGCCACCGGCGACTGGCAGGGCGACGGCCCCGCCCCCACCCTGGTCTACTCCCCCGGCACCCGCGGCTCCGGCGACATCTGCGCCCCCTCGCGCAGCACGCAGCAGCTCTTCGGCTTCGACCCCGGCAACGCCGCACTGAACCTCAACTACGAGTACCCCTTCCATGCCGCGGCCAGCGCGCTGGGCATGAACGTGGTCGTCGTCGACCTCATCGGCCTGGGCACCCCGGGCCAGCACACCTACGTCAACAACCCCGAACAGGGACAGGCCACCCTGGACGGGGCGCGTGCCGGACTGGCCCAGCTCGGCCTGCCGGACGACTCCCCCGTCGGCTTCTTCGGCTACTCCCAGGGCGGCGGCGCCGCGGCCGCGGCCGCGGAGATGGCGTCGTCCTACGCCCCGGACCTCAACGTCAAGGGCACGTTCGCCGGCGCCCCGCCCGCCGACCTGCTCGAGGTGGTCAACGCGGTGGACCGGCACGCCATCGTCGGCGTCCTCGGCTACGCCCTCAACGGCGCGCTGGAACGCCACCCCGAACTCGCCGGCCTGACCGACGAGTACTTCAACGAGCGCGGGATGGAGTTCCTCGCCGACACGAAGGACCGGTGCATCGGCGACACGGTCGCGCGGTGGGGGCTGACCGACACCCGCACCCTGACCACCGACGGCCGCTCCTTCGGCGAGATCGCCCGCGACGACGACCGGCTGCGCTCGGTACTGGAGAGCTACAAGCTGGCCAGCACCTACACCGACGTCAACGCGCCGATCATGATCACCAACGGCATCAACGACGACACCATCCCATGGCAGCAGGCGCGCGACACCGCCGCGCGCTACTGCGACGCCGGCGGCACCGTCCAGTTCACCACCGACCCGCTGCCGTCGATCCTGCCGAAGTTCGCGGTGAACCACGCCGTGCCGATGCTCACCAACGCCGGCCCGGCGATGAGCTACATGGTCGACCGCTTCAACGACCGGCCCGCGCCGGACAACTGCGGGGAGTTCTAGGTTTCGTCCCCCTGCCGGACGATACCGGCTACGCTCGTCCCCGGGGCCGGGACGACAAGGGGATCCGGGCAGCACACACGACACAGGGGGAACAGCCGGCATGACGGTACCTGCATCACCTACATCACCAGCACAGTTCAGCAGTCTCGACGCGTCCGCCATGGTCGGCGCGGTGTCCGCGGCACCGCCGTCGGGGTGGCGGCGGCTGGTCCACCGGGTCTCCGGCGGCCGGGTGAACCCGGGCGAGTCGCCGGGCCAGACCGAGCAGCGGGAGGTCGGCGAGCGCATCAGCACACCGTTACGCGGTGACTACCGGATCGCCGTGCTCAGCCTGAAGGGTGGCGTCGGCAAGACGACGACGACCGTCGCCCTGGGCGGGGTGTTCGCCTCGCTGCGCGGCGACCGGGTCATCGCGGTGGACGCCAACCCAGACCTCGGCACCCTGGCCCGCCGGGTCGTGGAGGACACCGTCGAGGCCCCCACCCCGACCGTCCGGGACCTGCTCGACCTGCCGGACGCCTCCCGCTACCCGCAGGTCCGCTCCTGCACCAGCCAGGCGTCGAGCCGTCTGGAGGTGATCGGGTCGGACCGGGACCCGGCGGTCTCCGAGGCCTTCAGCGAGTCCGACTACCGCCGGGCGGTGGACGTGCTGCAGCACCACTACAACATCATCCTCACGGACTGCGGGACAGGGTTGATGCCCTCGGCGATGTCCGGGGTGCTGGACCTGGCGCACATGCTGGTGCTGGTCACCTCGCCGGCGTTGGACGGGGCGAAGTCGGCGGAGGCCACACTGGACTGGCTGGACCACCACGGCCACGGGGACCTGGTGGCCAATGCGGTGGTCGTGGTGTCCGGCGCGCACCCGGGGCAGGCGGCGGTGGACCCGGAGGTGCTGTCCGCGCACTTCTCCGCGCGTACCCGGGCGGTGCGTGGCGTGCCCTTCGACCGGCACCTCTCCGAGGGCGGGGTCGTGGACCTGGACCGGCTGGCCCCGGCGACGTTCCGCGCCTACCGCGAGCTCGCGGCGACGGTGGCGGAGGACTTCGGGGCCTGGCACCGGCACGCTGCACTATAAGTCAGCGGAAGTCGCGCGAGGCACTGGCCAGGGCCTCGGCCGCCTCGAGGGGCGAGAGGTCGTCGGCGGCGACGGTCACCGCACCGCCGGCGTTCTGGGCGATGCCGCGGACCATCAGCATCCGGGAGGTCATGGCGACCTTGCGTCGGGCGCGCCACAGTCCCGGCGACACCATCACGTTGACCAGGCCGGTCTCGTCCTCCATGCCCAGGAACGTGACCCCGCCGGCGGTCATCGGACGCTGGCGGTGGGTGACCACGCCGGCGACGAGGATGCGCCGGCCGTCCTCCACACCCAGCAGGGAGGACGCCGGGACCACCGGGAAGTTCCCCGGCCAGGCGTCCAGCCTGGCACGCAGCAGGCGCACGGGGTGACCGTCGGACGTGACGCCGGTGGCGGAGACGTCCGCCGCGGCGAGTTCGAAGGCGCTCATCCCCGGCAGCGCCGGAGTGGAGACCGTGGAGGTGCCCGGCAGCATCCCGGCGCGTTCGGTCGCCGCCACGCCCGCCGCCCACTGTGCCTGACGGCGGGTGAGCCCCAGGCTGTCGCACGCCCCCGCCCGGGCCAGGGCGGAGACCTGGTCGACGGTGAGGCCGGCCTCGCGGGAGAGGTCGGCGACCGCGGCGAAGGGCGCGTCCCGGGCGTCCCGCGCGGCGACGAGACGTCCGGCGACGTCCTTCCCGATGCCCTTGACCGACCCGAGGCCGAGGCGGATGTCGCCGTCCTCCACGGTGGCCTCGACCTGGGAGGCGTTGACGTCGACCGGGCGCACGCCCACGCCGTGACGTCGGGCGTCGGAGACCAGCGACTGCGGCGAGTAGAACCCCATCGGCTGGGCGCGCAGCAGCGCCACGCAGAACTCCGCGGGGTGGTGGCACTTGAACCAGGCGGAGAAGTACACCAGCGAGGCGAAGGACTGCGCGTGGGACTCCGGGAAACCGTAGGACGCGAAGGCGATGACCTTGCGCCACAGCTGTTCGGCCAGTTCCGCGTCGATGCCGTGCAGGTCGCGCGCACCGTCGATGAAGCGGGCGTGCATCTGCTCCATGCGCTCCGGGGAACGTTTCGACCCCATCGCCCGACGCAGCGCGTCCGCCTCGGCGGGGCTGAAGCCGGCGACGGTGACGGCCATCTGCATCAGCTGCTCCTGGAACAGCGGGATGCCGAGCGTGCGCTTCAGGACCGGCTCCAGGCTGGGGTGGTCGTAGGTGACCTCCTCCTCCCCGTTGCGCCGGCGGATGAACGGGTGCACGGAACCGCCCTGGATCGGCCCCGGACGGATCAGCGCGACCTCGACGACCAGGTCGTAGAAGGTGCGGGGACGCAGCCGGGGCAGGGTGGCGAGCTGGGCGCGGGACTCGACCTGGAAGACGCCCACCGCGTCGGCGCGGGCGAGCATGGCGAAGACCTCCGGGTCGGTGGGCTGCAGGTGCCACAGCTCCACCCGGGTGCCGGTGGTCTCCTCCACCAGGTCGACGGCGTGGTGCAGGGCCTCGAGCATGCCGAGGCCGAGCAGGTCGAACTTCACCAGGCCCACGTCGGCGCAGTCGTCCTTGTCCCACTGCACCACCGAGCGGTCGTCCATGCGGGCCCACTCGGTGGGGACCACCTCGGAGATGGCCCGGTCGCAGATGACCATGCCGCCGGAGTGGATGCCCAGGTGACGGGGCTGCCCGGTGAGCCGGGAGGTGAGCTCGCGCACCGGGTCGGGCGGGTCCTCCAGGCCGCGCGACCAGGCGTCCACCCGGCCGGGGTCGTGGCCGAGGGCGCGGGCGGCGTCGCGCAGCGCCCCCTTGGAGCGGTAGGTGATGACGTTGGCGACCTGGGCGGCGTTGTCCCGGCCGTAGCGGCGGTAGACGTCCTGGATGGCCTCCTCCCTGCGGCCGGACTCGATGTCGAGGTCGATGTCCGGCGGGCCGTCGCGCTCCGGGGAGAGGAACCGTTCGAAGAGCAGGTCGGCGGCGACGGCGTCGACGTTGGTGATGCCCAGGGCGAAGCACACCGCGGAGTTCGCCGCCGAGCCGCGCCCCTGGCAGAAGATGCCGCTGGTGTGGCAGAAGTCCACGATGCCGTGGACGATGAGGAAGTAGCCGGGGAAGCCGAGTTCCTCGATGATCCCGAGTTCGTGGTCGATGACCTCCCAGGCCCGCGGGTGGTCCTGCGCGGTGCCGTAGCGGTGCCGGGCGCCGCGGTGGGTCAGCTCCCGCAGCCAGCTCATCTCGGTGTGCCCGTCGGGGACGGGGAAGTGCGGCAGCCGCGGGGCGATGAGGTTGAGGGTGAAGGCGCAGTCGGCCCCGACGCGGGCGCTGGCGGCGACGGCGTCGCGCAGCCACCCGCAGTCGCCGGCGAGGGTGAGCATCTCCTCGCCGGAGTGCAGCCACGTCCCGCCGAGCGGGTGGGTGTGCGGGGTGGCGGTCAGGACGTCCTCCCGGTCGTGCAGGGCGTGCTTCGCCCCCGCCAGCCGTGCCTGGGCGGGTGTGGCACAGGTCGCCGCGGAGGAGACGACCTCGGTGAGGCCGTGGTCCAGGGCGAGGTCGTGCAGGGCCTCGTTGCGGTCCACGTCCGAGGGGCTCATCGTCTGGCCGAGCTCCACGAGGCAGGCGTCCGGCCCGAAGGCCCCGACGATCTCCGTGGCGTGGTGCAGGTGGTGGTGGTCGAGCAGGACGTACCAGTGCCCGTCCGCCGCGGCGGCGACGTCAGTGAGCGGCGGGTAGTCGGCGCTGTCCTTCTCCCGGCGCGCCATGCGGGCGTCGGTGATCACGTGGGAGAGCCGGCGGTAGCCGTCCTGCCCGCGGCACAGGACGGTCAGCGGTGCCACGTCGGTGCCGAAGACGGAGAGCTCCGCGCCGAAGACGGTCGCCAGCCCCGCCTCCGCGGCGGCGGTGGCGAGCCGGGCGGCACCGTAGAGTCCGTCGCGGTCGAGCACCGCCAGGGCGGTGAGGCCCAGGTCGACGGCCGCGTCGACGTACTCGGCGGGGTCGCTGGCGCCGTGGAGGAAGTTGTAGGACCCGGCGGCGTGCAGTTCGGCGAAGGGTACGGTGGCTGCGCAGGACGCGCCGGCGGTGCGTGCGCCGTCCCGCCAGAGCGTCTCGCGGCCACCCTCCCCCACGCCGACGGCGTGCAGCGGGGCGGTGTCGGTGCCGGAGAGGATGCGCTCCAGGCGCGACCAGCTGAGCGCCCTACCGTTACTGAACATGTGTTCGATACTAGCGGAGGGTCCGGACGTGGGAAACTGGTGTACATGAACAGCAATGATCCCCAAGACCCCAACGATCTCAGCCAGGTCGGTACGCGGCTGCGCGCCACGCGCCAACAGCTCTCGATGACGATCGCCGAGGCCGCCGAGGCGACGGGGATCTCGCGGAGCACCCTGTCGCGCCTGGAGAACGGCGGACGCCGGCCCACCCTGGAACTGCTCATGCCGCTGGCACGGCTGTACCGGGTGGCGTTGGACGACCTGGTCGGTGCACCGCAGACCGGCGACCCGCGCATCGACATCCGGCCGCTGTACCGCGGCGGGGCGGTGCACCTGCGCCTCGGCGGCGACGGGGAGAAGGGGGTGACCGCCTTCAAGCACGTGATCCCGGGTGTCGCCGCAGGTCGCCGCCCGGAGTCCGCGCCCCGGCAGCACAGCCATCCGGGGCGCGAGTGGGTGTTCGTGCTGGCCGGTACGTTGCGCCTGGTCCTGGACGGCAGCGAGTACCTGATCGAGCCCGGCGAGGTCGCGGAGTTCGAGTGCACGGTGCCCCACTGGTTCGGTGCCGGCGGGGAGACGGCGGTGGAGTACCTCGGGCTCAGCAGCCCCGGCGGGGAGAAGGTCCACCTCACGCCGAAGACGTGACCGGTCGTAACTAGACAGAGCGGTCCATCCTGCTGTACTACTACTAGCATTGCGCGAAACCCCGCATCCCCCTTTTGACGTCCCCAGGAGGACCCCTTGATCACGCGTCTGAAGAAAGTCGCCGCCCTCGGCACCGTCGCCGTCGTCTCCGCCGTAGGCCTGACCGCCTGCATGAGCGACGACAGTGACGCCGACACCATCACCATCGGCTCCACCGAGGCCAACGAGAGCCAGTGGAAGGCCTTCCAGCAGAAGGCTGAGGAGGAGGGCGTGAACGTCGAGGTGAAGTCGATCACCGAGTACGCACAGCAGAACCCGGCCCTGTCCAACGGCGACCTGGACGTGAACCAGTTCCAGCACATCCAGTACCTGGCCGAGTACAACGTCTCCGCCGACGACGACCTGGTGCCCTTCGGTTCCTCGCAGATCTTCCCGATGGGCGTCTACTCGAAGAACCTCAACACCGTCGAGGAACTTGAGGAGGCAGGCGAGGTGATCATTCCGAACGACAGCACCAACGGCGGCCGGGCGATCCTCGTCCTCGCCCAGAACGGACTGGTCACCCTCAAGGACGACGACGTCCTGGCACCGCGCCCCGCGGACATCGACGAAGAGAAGTCCAAGGTCAAGGTCACGGCGGTTGATCCCGGCCAGACCGCCGTCGCCTACAACGACGGACAGGCCTCCTTCATCAACAACAACTACCTCGACTCAGCCGGGGTGAACGCGAACGACGCGGTGATCACCGACGACCCCGAGGCACCCGAGGCACAGCAGTACATCAACGTCTGGGTAACCACCCAGAAGAACAAGGACAACGAGGACTTCCAGAAGCTCGTCGAAATCTGGCACTCCGACGAGGTCCAGGAGGCCGTGCAGAACGACACCGACGGCACCGCCATCGAGGTCGAGAAGACCCCGGAAGAGCTCCAGGAGATCCTCGCCGACACCGAGCAGAAGTTCCGTGATCAGGGCACCTCGGATGAGTAACGGCACCGCCGTCGAGTTCCGCAACGTCGGCAAGGTCTTCACCCAGGGCAAGAACCGGATCACCGCCCTGGAGGACGTGTCGATCACCGTGCCGTCCGGCTCGATCGTGGGCATCATCGGCTACTCCGGTGCCGGCAAGTCCACGCTCGTGCGCCAGATCAACGGACTCGACAAACCGACGAGCGGCCAGGTACTGCTCGACGGCCGGGACATCGTCCCGCTCAAGGAGAGTGAACTGCGCAAGATCCGCCGCGACATCGGCATGATCTTCCAGCAGTTCAACCTGCTGAGCTCGCGCACCGTGGCCGGCAACATCGCCTACCCGCTGAAGCTGCAGGGCATGCCCAAGGCCGAGCGGGAGGCACGGGTCACCGAGCTCCTCGACTTCGTCGGACTGTCCGACAAGGGCCGTTCCTACCCCGAGCAGCTCTCCGGCGGGCAGAAGCAGCGCGTGGGCATCGCCCGCGCGCTGGCGACGAACCCGTCGCTGCTGCTCGCAGACGAGGCGACGTCCGCCCTGGACCCCACCACCACTCGCGAAGTACTGGAACTGCTGCGCAAGGTCAACGAGGACCTCGGCATCACCATCGTGGTGATCACCCACGAGATGGAGGTCGTGCGCACCATCGGCGACCGGGTGGTCGTCATGGAAAACGGACATGTGGTCGAGCACGGCAGCGTCTACGAGGTTTTCTCCCACCCGAAGACGGACGTGGCGGCGAACTTCGTGGCCACCTCCCTGCGCAACACCCCCGACATGGTCGAGGCCGAGGCGCTGCAGCACGAGTCTGGCCGGCTGTTCACCGTGACCATGAAGGAGGGCGCGGGCTTCTTCCACGCCATCTCCGAGGTCGAACGGGCCGGCGTCAGTGTGAACATCGTCCACGGTGGCGTGACCACCCTGCAGAACCACTCCTTCGGACGGCTCACCGTGCAGATGACCCCGAAGGACGCCGCCGGTGAACAGGCCGTGGAGACCTTCTACCGCGACCTGTCCGCCACGACCGAGATCGAGGAGATCCTATGAGCACCACAGACACCCTCCTCCTCGCGAAGGACACCGACTGGGAGTTCCTGTCCCCCATCTACCAGGACGCCATCGTCGAGACGCTGTACATGGCGATCTGGGGCCTGGCCATCGGTGGGCTCGCCGGTCTGGTCCTGGGCGTCCTGCTCTTCACCACCCGCAGTGGTGGCGTCCTGGCCAACCGGCCGGTGTTCTGGGTCCTGAACATCCTGGTCAACATCGTCCGGCCGATCCCGTTCATCATCCTGCTGACGGCCCTGGGGCCGTTGACGAAGATCATCACCGGATCGATCCTGGGCATCAACGCCGCGACTTTCGCGATCATCATCGCGGCATCCTTCGGCGCCGCGCGCATCGTGGAGCAGAACCTGGTGTCGATCGACCCCGGCGTGATCGAGGCTGCACGCGCCATGGGTGCCGGCCCGTTCCGGATCATCTTCACCGTGATCATCCCCGAGGCTCTCGGCCCGCTGATCCTGGGTGGGACGTTCATGTTCATCGCGATCGTCGACATGTCCGCGATGGCCGGCTACATCGGCGCCGGTGGACTGGGAGACTTCGCTATCCAGTACGGCTACCGTGCCTTCGACAACAACGTGACTTATGTCGCGCTGGTCACGATCATCGTGATCGTCCAGGCCGCGCAGCTGTTCGGCAACTGGCTCGCCCGGCGGGTCATGCGCCGTTAACCCACGCTGACCTGTGCCGCGCGTCACCCTCGGGGTTACGGCGCGGTCACGGCAAGGTCACATTCCGGTCATATTCGGAAGTATTTTGCCATTAGCCGTGCCTTTCCCCCGCACGCCCGGTAATCTCTCTGGTCGTGAGTAGAACCGAAGACACCCGCCGCACCGGACCCACCGTCGCCTCCGGCGTCGCCGCCCTGGTGTGCGGGTGTCTCTGCGTCTCCCTCACCGCCTGCAGCAGCGGTGGTGCGGACGACGACAACGAGTTCAACCCCGTGAGCGCCAGCACCAGCTCCCCGCAGTTCTCCGCCCCCGGCGCCGAACTGGCCTCCCCGGTCCCCCGCTCCTCGAGCGAGTCCGGCCCCCTGTCCGGGTCCCAGCCCCTGGACGTCCTCCCCGAGGAGGGCACGCGGATGACGGTCAGTGAGGTCCGTGCCGCCAGCCACGGCACGTTCGAACGCGTCGTCATCGAGCTGGACGGTGAGGGGTCCCCCGGCTGGTTCGTCACCACGGACGACGCCCCCACCGCCGACGGCTCCGGCGCCCCGATCGACTACGACGGCGAGACCGCCCTGGTCATCGACGTCCGCGGCCTGGAGATGTCACCGGGCGGCGACGACACGCCGGTCAAGAAGATCGGCACCGAGCTGATCGAGTCCGTCGAGGCGAAGGGCGTCTTCGAGGGGATGCAGCGCATCGTCGTCGGCATCGACGAGGACGACCCGGACTTCACCCTCAACATCCTGGACTCGCCCACCCGCATCGTGGTGGACATCCTCAAGTCCGACTAGTTCACGGCCGCCACGTCGGCGGCGACCCAGGACCTGCCCTCCTTGGGACGGTCCCCGCAGGACGAGACGACCGGGTGGCACGTCCGCGACTCCAGGGTGACGATCCAGGAGCCGGCGTCCCCGGTGACCCGCACGGCAGGAGCGCTTCCCTTGCCGCCCTTGTGTCCCTTGTGTTTCTTGCCGCCGAGCCCGTGGGCCGCGGCAGCCTCCCGCACCGCGTACTCGTAGTCGCGGACGGGCTGGAAGTAGCCCTGCCGGTACAGTGCCTTGAGCTCCTCGCGACGTCCGGCGGCCTTCATCTCGATCCGCTCGGTGATCAGCTCCCCCGCCCGACGCCGCAGGTCCGGGTCGACGGCCGCGTGCGCGGCGGCGTAGGCGTCCTGCTCGGCGTTTTGGGCGACAGGCGCTGCGTCCTGCGTAACGGGAACGGTGTACTTCTCCACGCTCAGCTCACCCAGCCGGGCGGGCGTCCCCCGCGCGGCGAGGAGTTCGGCGACCGCCAGTTCGGCGACCTGGCCGTGGGTGTCGAAGGTGCCGCGCCCGCGGTTGCCGGCGACGGGCACCTCGCCGCGGGCGGCGGTGTCCAGCATCGCCGAGGCGCCGGGGACGTCCAGCCCGCCGAAGGAGTAGTTGTGCGGCAGCAGGATCATCGACGGGGCGAAGCGGTGGCCCTTGGTGTGCGAGGACTCCCAGACGGTCTCGCCGCCGTGCCCGTCCGCCAGCGCCGCGGCCATGGGACGACCCTTCACCGCACAGCAGGTGTCCCGCTTACCGTGGGTGCAGACCAGCAGGAGCGGATGGTCGACCCGGGTGGCGCCGGGCACCGAACCCGGGGTGGACAGGTCCACGTCCAGCAGTCCACGCACCCCACCGGTGACCTCGAGACGTTCGAGGGTGGGCGGTGTCGCCCCGGCGTCGGCGACGAAGACCACGCTCGTGTCCGCCCCACCCGGCTGCCCCGTCTGTCCGCTGCGGCCGGGACGGCGGATGAACTGCAGTTGCGCGTGGTGGCGTTTGAGCCAGCGCTTCACCTCGCCGGCGAGCTCCTTGCCCAGCGCCTCGCCGTCGAGGATGTCCTTGCCCCACCCCTGCGGGTACTCGACGGCGACGATCAGCCGCCCCGTCTTCGCGGTTCCGGGAAGGGGTTCCCGGGTGATGTCGGAACACAGTCCCGACCGGGGGTTCCGTGTGGTGGGCATACCCCTGATCCTAGTACGTCGCCTCGATCCGCCACGACCTCCCACGGCAGACCAGGAGGAACGCCGAGGGCTCGTCGGTGGCGACCTGGAGCCTGGCGTAGCGGCGGGCCGACGCCCCCTGCGACCACCACATCTCGTCCACCGGCCACGGCCCGGCCCACCCGGTCAGCCGGTGGACCCTGCCGCCCCACCGCATCGACACCGGCACCGAGCTCATCAGCCCGCGTCCGGTGACCCACACCTGGGAACCTTCGCCGTCGAGCAGGTGCACGGCGGACGCCGGATGCCCCGGCCCCGGGGCGTTCATCCGGTCCGCCGGCGCCCCGACCAGCGCCGGGAGCGGGGCGGGGAGTTCCCCGTCCCACCGTCCGGTCGTCGTCGCGGTGACCTCCTCGGGGTCCTGCTCCCCGTACGGGACCGTCAGCACCCGCCCGCCGACGGCGCGTCCTCCACGGTGCACCGGACGCAGCACCCCGCGGGTGCCGATCAGCGCCTGGGCGCGCGCGGCGGCGGCGCGGGCCGCGCGGATGCCCACGTCCGGGCCACCCCACAACGCCTCGGCGACGTCGCCGGCGGGCAGGCACTCCACCGGCACCAGGTCGATCGCGGCGATGCCGCCGACCCCGTCCGGGGAGTCCGGCATCTGCGCACGCACACGGGTGAGCCACCCGTCGAGCTGCCAGCGCACCCGCTGGGCCGTGTCGTCCTCCGCCAGGGGCTCCCGGCAACGCCACACGCGCTCCACCGTCACCGGGCCGTCGTAACCGGCGGGCGGATCCAGGTGCGCGCGCACCGCCAGACGCAGACACACCTGCCCCGACTCCGCCAGACGGGCGTGCAGACGCACCGCCGCCTGCCGGGCGAGGAAGGCCGCCGTACCCGTGTCCGACACCGGCTCGTCCGGCTCGACCCGCACCTCCAGCGGGACCACGGTGCGCTCCGGGGACACCGGACGCTCCGGCTCGCCCGAGGCGATACGGTGCCAGCGCACCCCCTCGTCGCCGAACCGTCCGGCCACGTCCGACACGGGCAACGCCGTGAAGTCCGCGAGCGTGCGCACACCCAGCTGGGACAGCACCGCGACCATCGCCTGCGGCGTGCCCAACGACGCCTCCGCCACCAGCACCCGCAACGGCAGGCCCGCCAGGTAGGACGCCGACCCGCCGGACGCCACGCTGCGGCCCTCCCTCGCCGCCCACACCGCGGTGACCACGTCGTCTGCGACGCCCGCCAGGCAGTCCGCGCCCGCACGCGCCGCCGCGTCCACCAGCAGCTCCACCGCCGTCGACTCATCCCCGTAGTACTTCACCAGCGAGGACGCCGAGAACGCCAGCAACCCTGGACGCAGGGTCTCCACACCGGCGGCCACGGACTCCAGCGCCACGAGCACCTCCTCGTGCGCCTCCGCCTCCGCGGCGTCCTCCACCTCACCGACCTGCAACGACGGGCACGTGCCCAGCGCATGACGCTCCCTCATGCCCTGCTGCACCCCCGCCCGACGCGCCGCCGCGTTCGCCGCGTGGATGCGGTGGTTGTCCACCACCGCCGCCGGGGCGAGCAGGTCCCAGCCACGCCGCAGCGCCGCGGTGTACACCGGCCAGTCCGGGAACCACAGGACGACGACCCGACGCGCGCTCACAACGCACGCTCCCGCGGGGCGTCCTGCAGGGCGGGAGCTGCCGTGGCAGCTGTGCCCACTGTGCCGCTGAACGTCCGCGGTGGCTGGCCCTGGCCCCACGCCTGACCAGCCACCGACACACCGCGCACCCGGCCCGACCCCACGCCCAGCCCGGTGACGCCCTCCGTACGCCACGACAGGTGCAGACGCGCACCCGGCCAGGAACGCACACCCGAGCACACCAGCAGCGCACAACTGCTGCGGCGCAGCCGGGCCTCCACCGGACGTGCCGCCGACGGCGACACCGCCGCCGGGGCCGCGTAGACCACCAGGTCCAGGCCCTCGACCAGGGTCCCGAGCACCGCCGAGGCGTGCGGTACGGGGTCCGGCACCAGCACCAGGCGCTCCAGGTCCCCGCCGGCGGCCTCCACCGCCGCCACCGCCAGCCGCGGGTAGCCGACGACCGCCGCACACCCACCGGACGCGGTCAGCGTGGCCAGCACGTCCACCAGGGCGGCGGGGCAGTCGTCCGCCGCGGTGACCGCACCCTGCGGCAGGCCTCCGGCGCCCAGCGAACCGGCCAACCAGTCCGGGACGGTGACGTGGGGCGAGCCGGCAGGAGCGGCAGGTTCGGCAGGTTCGACGACTGCCTTCGTGTCGCCGCCGCTGATCGTCGCGATCCGGCTGCGCAGGTCGGCGACGATGCTCCCCCGGTCCCGTTCCTCCACCGCCCTCACCTCCTCATCCACGACCCTGTTCACGACACCGGAACCCAGACTAGGCGCTGGCCAGGACATGATCGCCCGGGCGCGTTCGGCAATTAGAACATCCATTCTATCCCGTGCCAGCCTATTCGGCCGGCGGGTGACGGTCAAACCCCCTCGTCCGGCTAGCATGGACAGCCATGGCACGCAGCGAGACACCCTCCGGCACCGACCACGTCGACCCCACACCCGTCACCCCACGCGCACTACGCGCGGGCGTCGCAGCCCTCATCGGCGCCGGGGTGGGCGCACTGGCCACGCCGCTGCCCACCGGGGTCCGGGTCGTCCTGATGCTGGTCTTCCTCGCCGCCGGCCTACTCTGCCTGTTCAGCCACCCCTACCGCCACGACGTGCGCGCCGCCGTCGAGGCCCGCGGCGACCGCTACACCACCCGCATCAAGCAGGTCGTCCCCCTCTTCCCCATCTGGCTGGCCCTGATGCTGGTGCCCGGCTTCCAGTTCAACAACTGGGCCATCGCCGTGATCGCCTGGGCCATCGCCGGGGTGTACACCTGGCAGGTCGTCCCCCGCATCGACGGCACCCGTGAGCTCGAGGACCTCGCTAACGCTGCCGACGCTGCCAGAGGAAACAACTGACCCCCTCCCCGTAGAACGGGGAGGGGGTCAGGCCGCGGGGAGTGGACTCACTCCCACTCGATGGTTCCCGGCGGCTTGCTGGTCACGTCCAGCACCACACGGTTGACCTCGGCGACCTCGTTGGTGATCCGCGTCGAGATCCGCTCCAGGGTCTCGTAGGGCACCCGGGTCCAGTCCGCCGTCATGGCGTCCTCACTGGTCACCGGGCGCAGGACGACCGGGTGGCCGTAGGTACGGCCGTCGCCCTGCACACCCACCGAACGCACGTCGGCGAGCAGCACGACCGGGCACTGCCAGATCGTGTTGTCCAGCCCGGCGGCGGTCAGCTCGGCACGCGCGATGGCGTCCGCGGCACGCAGGGTCTCCAGACTGTCCTCGGTGACCTCACCGATGATGCGGATACCCAGGCCCGGCCCGGGGAACGGCTGGCGTCCCACGATGACCTCCGGCAGGCCGAGCTCGCGGCCCACCGCACGGACCTCGTCCTTGAACAGCAGACGCAGCGGCTCGACGAGGGTGAACTCCACGTCGTCCGGCAGACCGCCGACGTTGTGGTGGCTCTTGATGTTCGCCGTGCCCGAACCGCCGCCGGACTCCACGACGTCCGGGTACAGGGTGCCCTGGACCAGGAAGTCCACCGAGGAGCCCTCCGGGGCGTCCTCGAGCACACCGGTGACCGCACGCTCGAAGGAGCGGATGAACTCCGCGCCGATCGCCTTGCGCTTGGCCTCCGGGTCGGTGAGCCCGGACAGCTTGTCCAGGAACGCCGCCCGCTCGTCGAGGGTGACCAGCTTCGCACCGGTCGCCGCGACGAAGTCGTGCTCGACCTGCTCACGCTCGCCGGCACGCAGCAGCCCGTGGTCGACGAAGACACAGGTCAACCGGTCGCCGATGGCCTCCTGCACGATCGCGGCGGCCACGGCGGAGTCCACGCCGCCGGACAGAGCGCAGATGGCACGGCCTTCGGGGCCGACCTGCTCGCACACGGCGGCGACGAGCTGCTCGGCGATGTTGCCCGCCGTCCAGGTGGGTTCCAGACCGGCGACGTCGTACAGGAAGCGGGTCAGCACCTCCTGGCCGTGCGGGGAGTGCTGGACCTCCGGGTGGTACTGGACGCCCGCCATGCGCTTGTCCAGGCACTCGAACGCGGCGACCGGTGCGCCGTCGGAGTGCGCGGTGACGGTGAAGCCCGCCGGGGCCTCGCTCACCGCGTCGCCGTGGCTCATCCACGCCTGGTGGCTGGACTCGAAACCGTTGTGCAGTGAACCGCCGTCGACCGAGATCTCGGTACGGCCGTACTCACGGTCACCGGTGTGCGCGACCGTGCCGCCGAGGGCGTGGGTCATCGCCTGGAAGCCGTAGCAGATGCCGAGGACCGGAACACCCAGCTCCAGCAGTTCCTTCTGCAGGGCGGGGGCACCGTCGGCGTAGACGGAGGACGGGCCGCCGGAGAGGATCAGCGCCGCCGGGTTCTTCGCGGCGACCTCCTCGGCGGACATGGAGTGCGGGACGACCTCGGAGTACAGCCGCGCCTCACGCACGCGGCGTGCGATGAGTTGCGCGTACTGCGCGCCGAAGTCGACGACGAGGACGGGACGGGGACTGTCGGCAGATGCGCCGGACTGCTGCTGATGTGTCACGACGCCAACTCTACCGAACGTCCCACCAGCCGATACCGCCGGTCACCCTGCAGGCCGTGCCGGGAGAGTTCATTCGCCGTTCACCTCCCGAATTCGCCAACCAGGGTGAACCCCATACACTCGACGGCAGTACCCCACGACACGTAGTCGACCAGGAAACGGAGCCCCACGTGCCGGCAGAGGTCACCGACCACCCGTCCGTCGTCCGCGACACCACGGACGACACCACGAACGACACCACAGTTGCAGGTGTGAACCCCGCACCCGCACCGGTGCGCAGTCCCTTCACCCGCCTCGGACTCCACGGGAAACCCCTCGCCTGGGCCAACTGGATCGGGGTGGCGCTGGGCATCTACCTGCTGATCACCGCGGTCTCCGTGGTCGGCGACGGGTTCAAGGCAGCGACCGGCGGCCAGGCGGAGGAGCTCTTCGCCTTCGCGTCCAACCCGCTGGTCGCCCTGATGATCGGGCTGCTGGCCACCGCGCTGATCCAGTCGTCCACCACGGTCACCGCCATCATCGTCGGACTCTGCGCCGGTGGACTGCCCATGGCCACCGCCATCCCCATGCTCATCGGGGCGAACGTGGGGACCACGATCACCAGCACCCTGGTCAGCCTGGGCATGGTCCGCGACCGCGAGTCCTTCCGCCGCGCCTTCGCCGCCGCGTCCATCCACGACTGCTACAACCTGCTCGCCGTGGTGATCTTCCTCCCCCTCGAACTCGCCTTCGGCATCCTCGAGAAGTCCTCCGGCTGGCTCTCCCACCAGATGGCCGGCAGTGACGGTGGCATCCTGGCCACCGTCTTCGGCGGTCTCGGCGACGCCGTGACCGGCGTGACCGAGCCCCTGGGCGACGCGATCGTCGCGGCGTCCGGCGTCCTCCCCGGCCCGTGGGACGGCATCCTGCTCATCCTGGTCGGCATCGCGCTGATCCTCGGGGTGATCAGCGTGATCGGGACGCTGCTCAAGGTCGTCATGGTCGGACGCGCCGAGAAGGTGCTGCACACCGCCATCGGACGCGGTCCGGTCTCCGGCATCGCCTCCGGCACGCTGATCACCGTGATGGTCCAGTCCTCCTCGACCACGACCTCCCTGATCGTCCCCCTCGCCGGGTCCGGCACCTTCTCCCTGCGGCAGGTCTACCCGTTCACCCTCGGTGCCAACGTGGGCACCACGCTGACCGCCCTCATCGCCGCCTTCGCCTTCAGCGGCCCCGAGGCCGAACTCGCCCTGCAGGCCGCGCTCGTGCACGTGCTCTACAACGTCTTCGCCCTGCTGGTGATCTACGGACTGCCCTTCCTGCGGTGGATCCCGCTGGCCGGGGCGAACACGCTGGCGCGCCTCGGTGCGCGCAACAAGCTCTACGTGGCCGGCTGGGTCATCGGCATGTTCCTCGTGCTGCCGGCCACGCTGATCCTGCTCACCGTGCTGCTCTAGAACACCAAAAACCCCGCGCGGTCGTCGGTCCGAGAGATCCGGACCACCAACCGCGCGGGGTTTTGAGGGAGGGCGCGCGTCAGCGCACGGCCAGCGGCACCTTCTGGAAGCTCTTCAGGTCGGTGTAGCCGCACTTGGCCATGGAACGGCGCAGCCCGCCGACCAGGTTCTCCTCACCGTAGGGGTTGTCCGTGGGACCGAACAGCAGCTTCTCCAGCGGCAGGGTCTCGCGGGCGCCGAAGGCACCGAACACGCCCTCGGCCTCGCCACGCGGCAGGCTCGGGTGCGCGGCGACGGACGGCCAGAAGTGGCCGCGTCCGCCGGAGTTGTCCGCCATCGCCAGGGGCGCACCCAGGGAGACGGCGTCCGCACCGCAGGCGATGGCCTTGGCGATGTCGCCGGAGTACTCCATGTGGGAGTCGGCGATGACGTGCACGTAGCGTCCACCGGTCTCGTCCAGGTAGTCCAGACGGGCGGCCGCGGCGTCCGCCACGGCGGAGGCCATGGGCACGTCGATGCCCAGGGCCTGGCTGTTCGTGGTGGTGCCGGAGCCCACGATCACGCCGGCGGCACCGGTACGCATCAGGTGCATGGCGGTGGTGTAGTCCACCACGCCACCGGCGATGACGGGCACGTCGATCGAACCGATGAACTCCTTGAGGTTCAGCGGCTCACCGTTGGAGTACACGTGCTCGGCGGAGACCAGGGTGCCCTGGATGACCAGCAGGTCGATACCGGCCTTGATCAGGTCCGGGGCGAAGTCGCGGGCGTTCTGCGGGGAGACGCGCACACCGAAGGTCACCCCGGACTCGCGCACCTCGGCCAGCCGCTCGGCCAGCAGCCCGCGGTCCAGCGGCGCGGCGTGCAGTTCCTGCAGCACGCGCTGGGCGGCGTTGTCCGAGGCCGGCAGGCCCAGCGGGTCGGAGTCGCCGGCGGCGGCACGAACCTTCTCCAGGGCACCGTCGAGGTCGCGGTGGCGTCCCCACAGGCCCTCGGCGTTGATGACGGGCAGACCGCCGAGGCGGCCGAACTCCACGGCGAACTCCGGGGTCACCACGGCGTCCGAGGGGTGCGCCATGAACGGGATGTCGAAACGGTAGGCGTCGATGCGCCACGTGGTGTCCACGTCGTGCGAGGAGCGCGTGCGGCGCGAGGGCACGATGTTGATCTGGTCGAATCCCACGACCCGGCGGGCCGTGCGGCCCATCCCGATGTTCACCTGTTCCTGCATGGCTGAGACCGTTTCCTAACGCTGGTAGTAGTTCGGGGCTTCGACGGTCATCTGGATGTCGTGCGGGTGCGACTCGCGCAGGCCCGCGCCGGTGATCCGGACGAAGTGGGCGTCGTTGAGCTCGGCGACGTTGCGCGAGCCGGTGTAGCCCATCGCGGCGCGCAGGCCACCGACCATCTGGTAGATGATGGAGTCCACGTTGCCGCGGAAGGGGATGCGCCCCTCGATGCCCTCCGGCACCAGCTTCTCCTCGCTGGTGACGTCCGCCTGGAAGTAGCGGTCCTTGGAGTAGGAGCGCTGCTCGCCGTGCAGGCCACGGCCCTTCATCGCCCCGAGGGAGCCCATGCCGCGGTACATCTTGTACTGCTTTCCGTTGATCACGGTGATCTCACCGGGGGCCTCGCTGGTGCCCGCGAGCAGGGAGCCCAGCATCACGGAGGACGCACCGGCGGCCAGCGCCTTGGCGATGTCGCCGGAGTACTGCATGCCGCCGTCGGCGATGATCGGCACGCCGGCCTTGCGGGCGGGCACGGCCGCCTCGAGGATGGCGGTGATCTGCGGGGCGCCCACGCCGGCGACGACGCGGGTGGTGCAGATCGAGCCCGGGCCGATGCCGACCTTGAGGGCGTCCGCCCCCGCCTCGATCATGGCCTCGGCCGCGCTGCGGGTGGCGAGGTTGCCGCCGATGACGTCGACGCGGTCGCCGAACTCCTTCTTCACCCGCGAGACCATCTCCAGCACGCCGGTGTTGTGGGCGTGGGCGGTGTCGACGACCAGGGCGTCCACCCCCACGTCGACCAGGGCGCCGGCCCGACGCCAGGAGTCCTCACCGGTGCCGATCGACGCGCCGGCGAGGAGACGGCCCGACGCGTCCTTCGCGGCGTTGGGGAACTTCTCGCGCTTGGCGAAGTCCTTCACCGTGATCAGCCCGGTGAGCACACCCTCGCCGTCGACGATGGGCAGCTTCTCCACCTTGTTCTCGCGCAGCAGGCGCAGGGCGGCGTCCGCCGAGACACCCTTCTCCGCGACGACGAGCGGCATGGGGGTCATGACGTCGACGACCTTGGCGGAGAAGTCCTCCTCGAAGCGCATGTCACGGTTGGTGCAGATGCCGACCAGGTGTCCGGTGGCGTCCACCACGGGCAGCCCGGAGATCCGGTAGCGGGCGCACATGTCGTCGACCTCGCCGATGGTCATCTCCGGCGAGCAGGTCACCGGGTCGGTGACCATGCCGGCCTCGCTGCGCTTCACGATCTCGACCTGCTCGGCCTGGTCCTCGATGGACAGGTTGCGGTGCAGCACACCCATACCGCCCTGGCGGGCCATGCCGATGGCCATGCGGGCCTCGGTGACGGTGTCCATCGCCGCGGAGATCACCGGGACGTTGAGGGTGATGTTGCGGGTCAGCTGCGTGGTCGTCGCCACGTCGGAGGGGATGATGTCGGACGCCGCGGGGAGAAGCAGGACGTCGTCGAAGGTCAGACCGACCAGCTCCACCTTCCTCGGGTCGTCGCCACCAGTGGTCACAAGCTGGGCATCGGTCATGCCGGTCAGGCCTCCTGCATCCTTCATTCCACGTCACTGTCGTCGGGTTGTACCAGACAGGATAGCCTGTCTGCCCCCATGGTCCGCCATCCGCACCCGGTGTGCGACCGGTCCCCTGGCATGGTTCCCCTCACCGTCGGCAACAGGTACGATCATGTGCGTGGACTTCGACGATTCCCTGATGCCCCCGGACCCGTTCGCCGGCGACCCGGAGGACCCGGCCGCCCTGTTCGACGAGGAGCTGGACGAACCCCTCTCCGACGAGGAGCGTGGGGCGCTGCGTGAGGATCTGGCGAATGTCCGTCGTTTCCGTGAGCTGCTGGAACCCCGGGGCATCCTGGGTGTGACCATGACCTGCGACGACTGCCAGGAGCTGCACTACTACGACTGGCCGATCCTGGTGTCGAACCTGTCGACGATGCTGAACGACGGCCCCGTGCCCGTGCACGAGCCCGGTGCGGACCCCGACCCCGACTTCTACGTCCCCTGGGACTACTGCGCCGGTTACGCCGAC
Source organism: Corynebacterium sp. AOP12-C2-36 (assembly GCF_052379185.1). Classification (NCBI taxonomy): domain Bacteria; kingdom Bacillati; phylum Actinomycetota; class Actinomycetes; order Mycobacteriales; family Corynebacteriaceae; genus Corynebacterium; species Corynebacterium sp. AOP12-C2-36. The sequence continues at coordinate 91,526 of NZ_JBQSYJ010000005.1, forward strand.
GCCGCCGACTGGCTGAGCCGCGGCCCGCGCACCTTCCGCCGCTGGGGCCGCTGAGTCCGAGCCGCCCGACCTATTCGGTCGGTTCGGTCTCCGCGTCGTCACGCTGCGCCTTGGGCGCGGTCGTCGGCGTCGTCGAACTGCTCGACGTGCTCGACCTGGTGGTGCCGGACGGTTTCACCGGGGACGCGGCACGTCCCTGCGGTTCGGCGAGGAGCATCGCCCCGCCGTCGGCGGGTGCCTCCGTCTGGACGTCGGACGCCTCGGCGTCGCCGCCGTCACCGTCCTGCGCGCCGTCACCGGTGGTGTCGGTCTGGTCGCCGGACTGCGCCTCGTCACTGCTGCCCGGATCGGCGAGGACCATGCCGCCGGAGTCCGCGTCACCGCCGTTGCCGGCCTCGCCGCCCTCGCTCTCGGCCGGGGCGGAACTCCCGGCACCCTCGGAGTCGTCCGTGGCGCCCTGCCCGTCACGAGGGGAACCGTCACGGTCGGGGGCCTCGGAGGCCGCACCCTGACCGCCGGTGGAACCGTCACCGGAACCGGCGGACTCGGCGACGACGGAATCCGAGCCACCGGAGTTGCCGGTGGTCAACGCGCCCACGGTGAACCCGCCGACGACGAGGGCCGCGGCGACACCGCTGCCCACCACCAGCGAGGTCAGGGAGATCCCGCCCAGGGCGGCCACTCCCCCGGCACGACGCATCGCGCGGCGACGGCGACGACCCGCCAGGGAGGTCACCGGCGCGGAGTCGACGTCGGCGACGACCGGGGCGGCGGGGATGTCACGGTCGGTCTCGGCACGGGCGTCGGCGAGCAGACGCAGGAGCGGGTCGGCACCGGTACCACCCTCCGGTTCCCGGCCCGCCGCCAGGGCGTCCAGCATCCGGTCGGTGGCGCGCACGGCGTCGGCGTCGGCACCCTCGGTACCGTCGCCGTCGAAACCCCGTGGGTCCCACCTGTGCTCGTCCATCATTCCGTCCTCGAATTCTCACGGGACTCCAGGGTCTCCCGCATCTTGGCCAGCGCCCGGAACTGGGCGACCCGGACAGCACCGGCGGTGGAGCCGACGATCTCTGCGGTCTCCTCGGCGGAGTACCCGCCGAAGACCCTGAGAGTCACGATATGCCGTGCCTTCTCACTGAGCGTATCGAGCAGTTGTGCGACTTCGTTACAGGAACTCACATCCAACGCCACGGTTTCCGGCGTACTCGTCACGACCTCCTGGTCCGGCACCTCATCGGTGGGAACCGCGAGGTCACGGGACTGTGAACGCCGTGCATCGACGATCTTGTTCGCCGCGATCCGGTAGACGAAGGCCATGAACGGCTTGCCCTGGTCCTCGTAACCGGGTATGGCACGCGCCACGGCCAGACAGATCTCCTGCGCCAGGTCCTCCGGGGTGGGGTACTTCGTGGACGGCACACGGGCACGGCAGTAGCGCACGACGGGCGGGTGGATGAGGTCGATGATGCGCTGGAGCGCCCGCCCGTCCCCCTCCACTGCGGAGGGGACGAGCCGGGGCAGGGCCTCGTCGATGTCGTCAGTCGCTGTCATAGTCCTCGGGAAAACACGGTCGCGGCAGGGTGCTGGTCGTCACGGGAACTGTCCCTGCCTGTGGGCTGAAATTACCACAGCAAACCATCCACCCGGGACTCACCCGGGAGGGTACCTCTGCAGAGGGCGCCGCAGAGGGTGTCACAGCGGGGGCCGAAAATGTCACATGCCGAACAGCTCGCGGACACCTGTTGTTCACATCGACGGGACAGGGTGGGAGTCACTGGAGAACACCCCAGACGATCCACCCTCACGATGTACAGGAGAAGAACCCATGCCGCAGACGAGCGACCTCCCGGGCCCCGCGACCACCTTCTGGGACTGGCAACTGCACGGTTCCTGCCGTGGGGCCGAGTCCGCCGTCTTCTTCCACCCCGACGGGGAGCGCGGACGTGCGCGCTCGCTGCGTGAGCACCGCGCCAAGGCGATCTGCAACGAGTGCCCGGTGCTGGCCCAGTGCAAGGAGCATGCCCTGAACGTGGGCGAGGTCTACGGGATCTGGGGCGGCATGGGCGAGTCGGAACGGGCTGCCGCGCAGAACGGGCGTCCCCGCCGCGTGAAACGCACGCCGCGCCGCCTGGCGTCCTGACGCACGGGAAGACCCCCGCCTCCCCACGGTCCTCGGGACCGTCGGGGTGGCGGGGGTCCTGCGTGCCCCGAGGGGCACACACCGACCTTAGTGGTGGTGGTGTCCGTGGCCGGCGGCGGCAGCGGCCGCCACGGCGGGCTTGTCGACGACGGCGGTCTCGGTGGTCAGCACCATGCGTGCCACCGAGGTCGCGTTGACGACGGCGGAGTGGGTGACCTTGACCGGGTCGATGATCCCCTGCTCCAGCAGGTTGCCGTAGACACCGGTGGCGGCGTTGTAGCCCTCACCGTTGGCGCGCTCGGCGATCTTGGAGACCACGACGGCCCCGTCGAGGCCGGCGTTGTCGGCGATCCAGTACGCCGGACGGCGCAGTGCGCGGGCCAGGGCCTTCACGCCCACGGCCTTGTCGCCCTCGAACTCGGCGGCGAACTCGTCGAGCTCGGCGGCGATCTGCACCAGGACGGAACCGCCACCGGCGATCACGCCCTCCTGCGCGGCGGCACGGGCGGCGTTGATGGCGTCCTCGACGCGCAGCTTGCGCTCGTTGACCTCGGTCTCGGTGGCGCCACCGGCACGGATGACGGCGACACCCCCGGACAGCTTCGCCAGACGCTCCTCGAGCTTCTCCCGGTCCCAGGTGGAGTCGGTGCGCTCGATGTCGGAACGGATCTGGTTGCGGCGGGTGTCGAGGTCCTCGGCGGTGCCGGCACCGTCGACGATGACCGTCTCGTCCTTGGTGACCGTGATGCGGCGGGCGGTGCCCAGCTGCTCCAGGGTCGTCTCGGAGAGGTTCTGGCCGACCTCCTTGTCCACCACGGTGGCGCCGGTGACGACGGCGAGGTCGTCCATGAACGCCTTGCGGCGGTCACCGAAGTACGGGGACTTCACGGCCACGGCCTTGATGGACTTGCGGATGGAGTTGACGACGAGCATCTGCAGCGGCTCGCCGTCGACGTCCTCGGCCACGATGAACAGTTCCTTGCCGGCCTTCGCGATCTGCTCCAACAGGGGCAGGAAGTCGGGCAGGGAGCTGATCTTGTCGCGCACCAGCAGGATCGCCGGGTTCTCCAGGACGGCCTGGGCCGACTCCTCCTCGGTGACGAAGTACGGCGAGAGGTAGCCCTTGTCGAAGGAGACGCCCTCGGTGACCACGAGCTCGTCGACCAGGGACTGGGACTCCTCGACGGTCAGGACGCCGTCCTTGCCGACCTTCTCCATGGCCTCGGCGACCTTGGCGCCGATGCCCTCGTCACGCGAGGAGACGGTGGCCACGTTGGCGATCGCGGCGGAGTCGGCGACCGGCTCCGCGCGCTGCTGCAGCGCCTCGATGACCTTCTCCGCGGCGACGGCGATGCCCTCGTTGACGGCGATGGGGTTGCCACCGGCGGCGACGATGCGCATGCCTTCGTTGATCAGCGCCTGGGCGAGCAGGGTGGCGGTGGTGGTGCCGTCACCGGCGATGTCGTTGGTCTTCACGGCCACCGACTTCACCAGCTGCGCACCGAGGTTCTCGAAGGGGTCCTCGAGGTCGATGTCGCGGGCGATGGTGACACCGTCGTTGGTCACGGTCGGACCGCCGAAGGCCTTGTCCAGGACCACGTTACGGCCCTTGGGGCCGAGGGTGACGCGAACCGAGTCCGCCAGCGTGTCCACACCGCGCTGGAGGCCCTTGCGGGCCTCCTCGTCGAATGCGATGAGTTTAGCCATGCGTCACCGACCTACTTCGCGGAGTCGACGACGGCGAGGATGTCGCGCTGGTTGAGCAGCAGGAACTCTTCCCCGTCGTACTTGAGCTCGGTGCCGCCGTAGCGGGAGAACACGACCGTGTCGCCCTCGGCGACGTCCATCGGGACGCGGGCGTCGTCGTTCCAACGGCCCGGGCCGACGGCCACGACGGTGGCCTCCTGCGGCTTCTCCTTGGCGGAGTCCGGGATGACCAGACCGGATGCGGTCGTGGTCTCGGCCTCGACGATCTGGACGAGGACGCGGTCCTCGAGCGGCTTGATGTTGACGTTAGCCACGTTGAATACCTCCGTGTTTGCGTACATGCAGTGATCCGAATTGTCTTGTCTTCCGGTTGGTATATCCTGCACAGCCGTCGTCGCGGGTGAACAACTGTGTGTCACACAACCACTTGGCACTCTACCCTGCCAAGTGCTAGCCCTCAACAAGGGAGGGTGCCAGAACGGGAACCTCCACGTCCATCGACGGGTCGGTCGCCGCGTCCAGTGAACTGGCCGGGGCACCCGCCTCGATCAGGCGGGCGGCGAGCGCGGCGATCATCACGCCGTTGTCCGTGCACAGCGAGATCTCCGGCACGACCATGCGCACCCCGGCCGCCGCACACCGCTCTTCCGCCAGCGCACGCAGCCGACGGTTCGCCGACACTCCGCCGCCGAGCAGCATCACGTCCGCCCCGGTGTCCACGCACGCGCGCACCGCCTTGGCGGTCAGCACGTCCACCACCGCCTCCTGGAAGGACGCGCACACGTCCTCCACCGGCACACTGCGTCCCTCCTTGTCCGCCTTCTCCACGAAGCGGGCGACGGACGTCTTGAGCCCGGAGAAGGAGAAGCCGTAGGCGGCGTCGCCCGGGCGGCTCATACCGCGCGGGAAGGCGATCGCCGTGGGGTCGCCCTGGGCGGCCAGCCGGTCGATCACCGGGCCGCCCGGGTAACCGAGGCCGAGCAGGCGGGCGACCTTGTCGTAGGCCTCGCCGGCGGCGTCGTCCAGGGTGGAGCCGAGCTCCTTCATCGGACGTCCCACGCCGTTGACCTGCAGGATCTGCGTGTGCCCGCCGCTGACCAGCAGCGCGACGGCCGTACTGAGGTCGCCGGCGACGGTGCCATCGGTGCCTTCAGTGTCGTCGCCGGTGTCGAGCGTCCCCACGGCCACGTGCCCGCCGAGGTGGTTGACCCCGTAGAAGGGCACGCCCCAGGCCGCCGCGTAGGCCTTCGCCGCCGCCGCGCCCACCAGCAGCGCACCGGCGAGCCCCGGGCCCACCGTCGCCGCCACGGCGTCCGGACGCCGCCGACGTCCCGCCGTCGCGGCGCGCAGGTCGTCCAGCGCCGCGGCCATCGTCGGGCCCATGGCCTCCAGGTGCGCGCGCGAGGCGATCTCCGGCACCACCCCGCCGAAACGGGCGTGCTGGTCCATCGAGGACGCCACGCGGTTCGCCACCTGCCGCACCCGGCCGTCGGCGTGCAGCTCCACCACGCCCACACCGGTCTCGTCGCAGGAACTCTCCACACCCATGACCAGCATCGGGGCGTCCTGCTGCCCCCGGGAACGCTCCGAGAGCGCCGGACGGCACATCGTGTAGGCGTCCGCGCCGGAGGGCCGGTAGTAGTTGCGGCGCGTGCCGGTGACCTCGAAACCGTAGCTGCGGTACAGCCCGATCGCCGAGGTGTTGTCCGTCCTGACCTCCAGGTACACCGGGCCGTCGTCGCGGTCGGCCAGCTCCATCAGCGGGTCCATGAGCAGACGCGACCAGCCGCGGCCCTGCACCGACGCCTCCAGGCCGATGGTGTGGATCTCGAACTCCGGGTCGTCCGCCGGACCGTTCTTCGCCAGGCCGGCGTAGCCCACCAGCCGCTCGTCCGCGCCACCCTGGCCGGTGACGACGCCGAGGTAGACGGTGTTCGGCGCGCCGATCTCCGAGGCGAAGCCGGCCTCCGGCCACGGCGAGTCACCGACGAAGAGCTCCGCCTCGATCTCCGCGCACCGCCCCGCCGCGCCGACGACCAACGGCCCCACGGTCGGTTCGGGGACGTCCTCCTCCCCCACCGCACTGAAGTCCAGCGCCGCGGAGACCCGGACCGGCTTCGGCTCCGCGGCGTCCGGGCGCCGCAGGTAGAGCGCACGCAACGGCGTGCCGGGGTGCAGCAGCCCCTGTGGCCCGCCCAGCACCCGCACCGCGGCGGTGACCAGGCCGACCGGCGTCGGCCGGGCGTCCGCGTCGGTCACCGTCCACCCCGGGACCTCGCCGGCACGCTGCGCGACCTCGCGGGACGCAAGGACCTCCGCCTGCGGGCAGGACGCCACGACGTCGTCCGGCGCGGCGACGGCCGGACCGTCCAGCACCTGCCCGGACGCGCGGTCCACGAGCGTCCGGTACCACTCGCGACGACGGGCGTCGCTGAGCACGAGCAGCGGTGACGAGCCGGCTGCGTCGGTGGTGGCGGCGGTGGCGAGGTGCCCGGACACACCGTGCACGGGGACGCCCAGCGCGTCGCCGAAGGCGGCGCCGGTGGCCATGCCCACGCGCAGACCGGTGAACGGACCCGGCCCCACGCCGACGACGACGGCGGCCAGGTCGTCCGGCGTGAGGTCGGCGTCCCCCAGCGCGGTGAGGATGTTCGGGGTCAGCACCTCCATGTGGCCCCGCGGGTTGAGCTCGGTGTGCTCCGCGAGCAGTCGGGGCGGGGCCGACGCGTCATCCGGGCAGTCCACCACCCCGGCGACGACGAAGGACGTGGAGGTGTCGACCGCGAGAACATACATGCTCAGGAATCTTAGCCCCCCCGGCCCCAGACATAGGCGAAGCCCCGTCACACTCTCCAATTGCGACGGGGCCTCTGGATACACCCCTCACGGTGATCCGTCACCCATTCTGGCACCAGATGCTGCTTCGTGCCAATCAATCTGGCTAATGGGGGATCTTATCGGGGGGATCCAGAATTGCTACCTCTGTGACCAGCGCCAACGTAGGATCCTCGGAGGTTCGGTCGCATCGCCGGCAATGTCGCCGATGTCGTCGACCTCCCCCCGGTCGATCTCCACGTCGATCCACCGCGTCGGAGCCAGGGACTCCACGACCCCGCGGCCCCACTCGGCCACCAGGACCCGGTCCTCCAGGTCCGCGTCGATGTCGAGGGACTCCAGGGCGTCGAGGACCACGTCCGGCGAGGGCGTGGTGCCGTCGTGCGCCTGCTCGCCGAGCAGCCGGTAGGCGTCCATGTGCAGCAGGCCCGGGCGCGCGGAGTCCGGACCCGGCCGGTGCTCGCGGATGATCGTGAACGTCGGCGACTGCACCCGGCCCTTGACCTCCAGCCCGGCGGCGATGCCCTGCGTCACAGTCGTCTTTCCGGCACCCAGGGCACCGGTCAGCACCACCACGTCGCCGGCGCGCAGGGTGCGCCCCAGCTGACGACCCAGGTCACGCATCTGCTCGGCGGAGGTGACCTCCACCGAGCCCTCCTCGGCGTCTGCGGGGTCGAAGACGCCGCGCACCGGCAGCGTGCGACGCGACAGGCGTCCACGCGGCATCGTGAGCACCTCGTAGGCGATGGTGTCGGCGGCCCCGGCGATCTCCTCGACGGAGCGTCCGCCCTGACCGAAGACCACCGCCCAGTCGCCGGGACGTACCGCGGCGCCGGGGCCGTCCTCGTGCGCAGGACCGAGGTCGACCACGACCTGGTCCATGCACACCCGCCCGATCTGCGGGTACCAGGTGCCGTCGACGGTCACGCCGAATCGTCCCGACAGGCTACGTGGCAGCCCGTCGGCGTAACCCATCGCCACCACGGCGGTGCGGGTGTCACGCGGGGCACGCCACAGGTGCCCGTAACTCACGCCCTCCCCTTCCGGCACGACGCGGGTGGTGACCACCCGGGCGCGCACCGTCATCGCCTCGCGCAGCTCCACCGGGCCGGGCTCCCCCACCGGGATCACCGTCGGGTCGACCGCGTAGACGCCGTAGACGCTCACGCCCGGGCGCACCATCTCGTGGCGCAGGTCGGGACGCGTCAACGTCGCCGGGGTGTTGGCGAGGTGGTTCACCGGAACGTCCAGCCCCGCCGCCCGGCAGGCCTGCACGGCGTCGGTGAACCGTGCCGCCTGCAGGTCGGTGACCGGGGAGGACGGGTCGTCGGCGACGGCCAGGTGCGACAGCACGCCGCTGACGGTGAGCACGCCCTCGTCGACCGCGTCCACCGCGATCCGCACGGCCTCGTCCCACCGGGCGGCCTCGATACCCGAACGCGAGAGGCCGGTGTCCGCCATCAGGCTGACCGACAGGGGGGACGCCCCGCCGACGACGGCCGTACGCGAGGCATCCACCGCGGCGAGGAGGTGCTCCACGGAGGGAACGCCCAGGGTGACGTCGGCCGCGCAGGCCGCGGCCACGTGCCCGAGTACGGCGTCCGGCAGCCACATCCACGCCGTGACCGGGGCGTGGATCCCGGCGTCGCGCAGCGCCACCGCCTCGCCGAGCGTGGCGACGCCGAGCGCCGCCGCCCCGGCGTCCACCGCGGTGCGGGCGACGTCCACCATGCCGTGGTTGTAGCCGTCGGCCTTGACGATCGCCATCACCCCGGCGGGCGCGGCGACCCGCACCAGGGTGCGCACGTTGTGGTCGACGGCGTCCAGGTCGACGACGAGCTCGGCCAGCGGATACGGGTCGGTGCCGGGTAGTTCGCTCATCAGCGCAGGTACCGGTCCTACTCCACCGTCACGGACTTGGCGAGGTTACGCGGCTTGTCGATGTCGGTGTTGCCGCACTGGCGGGCGATCTCCGCAGACAGGAACTGCAGGGGAATTGTCGACAGCAGCGGCTGCAGCAGCGTGGGGCACTGCGGGATCTCCAGCAGGTCGTTGGCGAACGGGCGCACGGCCTCGTCGCCCTCCTCGGCGATCACGATGGTCCGGGCACCGCGGGCGCGGATCTCCTGGATGTTCGTCACGATCTTGGAGTGCAGGATCTCCCGGCCCTGCGGCGACGGCACGACCACGACCACCGGCAGGTCGTCCTCGATCAGGGCGATCGGGCCGTGCTTGAGCTCGCCGGCGGGGAACCCCTCGGCGTGGATGTACGCCAGCTCCTTGAGCTTGAGGGCACCCTCCAGCGCCACCGGGTAACCCACGTGGCGGCCCAGGAAGAGCATCGTGGGGATCGGGCCGAGCTCCGCGGCCAGGTCCAGGACCTTGTCCTTGAGCTCCAGGACCTGCTCGATCTTGCCCGGGATCTCCTCGAGCTGCTGGTAGATCGCCTCGATCTCGTCGGAGAACTTCGTGCCGCGGGCCTGGGCCAGTGCGAGGCCCACGATGTAGTTCGCCGCGACCTGCGCCAGGAAGGCCTTCGTGGACGCCACGCCGATCTCCGGGCCGGCGTGGGTGTAGAGCACCGCGTCCGCCTCGCGCGGGATCTGCGAACCGTTGGTGTTGCACACCGCCAGGACGCGTGCGCCCTGCTTCTTGGCGTGCCGGACGGCCTCCAGGGTGTCGGCGGTCTCGCCGGACTGGGAGACGGCCACGACCAGCGTCTGCCGGTCGAGCACCGGGTCGCGGTAGCGGAACTCGCTGGCGACCTCGATCTCCACGGGCAGGCGCACCCAGTGCTCGATGGCGTACTTCGCCAGCAGGCCGGAGTGGTACGCCGAACCGCAGGCCACCACGAAGACCTTCTCGATCTGACGGAGGTCGTCGTCCGACAGGCGCTGCTCGTCGAGCACCACCCGGCCGTCGTCGAAGTGGCCGGCGAGGGTGTCGCGCACGGCGGCGGGCTGGTCGAAGATCTCCTTCATCATGAAGGAGTCGAAACCACCCTTCTCCGCGGCGGCGAGGTCCCAGTCGATGGTGAACGGGCGGCCCTCGGTGGGCGTGCCGTCGAAGTCCATGACGCGGTAGTCGTGGTCGGTGATGACCACGGCGCTGTCGTCGTCGAGCTCCACTGCCTCACGGGTGTGGGCGATGAAACCGGCGACGTCGGAGCCCAGGAACATGCCGTCCTCCCCCACGCCCACGATCAGCGGGGTGGAGTGGCGGCCGGCGACGATCTTGCCCGGCTCCTCGGCGTGGGCGAACAGGACGGTGAACGCGCCCTCCAGGCGGCGCAGCACCGCCAGCGCGGACGCCTCCAGGTCACCGGCCGTCGGGCCGGCGGCGTAGGCCAGGGCGAGCAGGTGGGCGGCGACCTCGGAGTCGGTCTCACTGGTCATCTCGATGCCCGCGGCCTCGACCTCGGCACGCAGCGGTGCGAAGTTCTCGATGATGCCGTTGTGGACGATCACGGCCTTGCCGTCGAAGGAGACGTGCGGGTGGGCGTTGACGTCGTTCGGACGCCCGTGCGTGGCCCAACGGGTGTGGCCGATGCAGGCCTTGCCGGTGAACCGCTCGCGGCCGGTCTCGGCGATGCGCTGCTGCAGGTTCGCCAACTTGCCGGCCTTCTTCTCGACCTCGATGTCGCCGTCCGAGACGACGGCGATTCCGGCGGAGTCGTACCCGCGGTACTCCATCCTGGCCAGCGCCTCGAGACCGATGTCGAGCGCCTTTGCGGAGCTACGGGCGCTTCCGATGTATCCAACGATGCCACACATACTGGACAACAATACTGGTCGCCCCGGACACCCGTGAAGCGCATCCCCGTTGTCCACCCCTCCGGGTCGGTTGAGCGCGGTTGTTCCCGACCCTCGCCCCGCGTCGTGGAGCTATCAACTAGGCTGAGTGACGTGGCAGACAACGCGAAGAACCTGGTCCCCCGGTTGGAGAAGCGGGGCCCGCACAGGGTCCTGGTCGGCGAACTCGACTTCGCCGGCATTCCCGGCCGTATCTACACGCCTGCCGAGGGCAAGGCGATCGCCGGTGTGGCCTTCGGCCACGACTGGCGCGTCGGCGTGGACGCCTATCACGGCACCCTGCGCCACCTGGCCAGCTGGGGCATCGCCGTGGCCGCCCCGGACACCGAGCGCGGCCTGTTGCCGAACCACCGGGGCTTCGCCTCGGACCTGGAGTCCTGCCTGCAGATCCTCTCGGGTGTGCGCCTGGGTGTCGGCAACATCACCGTGGACCCGAGCAAGCTCTTCTTCGCCGGGCACGGCATGGGCGCCGGCGCGGCGATCCTCGCGGCCACCGGCCGGGCGGCCGCGGAGCCGGCGAAGAAGCGCTACCGCGACCGTCCGACGGTCGCCGGTGTCATCGCCGTGCACCCGTCGGACACCGCGCCGAGCTGCTACCAGGCGGCCCGGCACGTCCAGGCCCCCGGTCTGGTGCTGGCACCGGGACGCACCCTGGGCATCGAGGCCGGCGAGCCGGAGCGCGTCGCCGCCCTCTGGGGTGGCGAGGCGGTGTTCCGTCGCATCGACAAGGCGTCGTCCACCGGCTTCCACGAGAAGGTCATCCGCAAGTTCCTCACCACGAACAGTGGGCTGGAGCTGGCGGCGCAGGACTTCATCCGCGCCCTGATGACCGGCTTCGTGCTCGCCGAGGACGACAAGCACTACGCCGCCTTCCGCGACCCCGAGGCCGAGATCAAGAAGTCGCAGGTGATGAGCCGCGGTGAGCTCTTCGAGAGCCTCCCGGAGTTCGCCGACCCGATCGACGCGGTGAACAAGGCCCTGCGCGCCTGAGCGCCGCCACCCCGGGTCAGTCGAAGATCCCCGGGCTCCGCCGCGGGGGACGCCCGGCGGCGTCCTGCCGCCGCACCACATCGTTGTTGTCGGTGGTCGCGGTGGCGGTGTCCTCGAGTAGTTCACTGAGGTCGCCGAGCTCGCCGAGCAGCTCCGTGGCCTCGTCCATCTGACGTTGGAACCGCCCGGTGGCCTCACCGACCTCCCTGACGTAGCCCTCCAACGCCGCCTCTATCGGGTTCTTGTTCACCACTGCTCACTCCTCTGCACCGATGGTGCGTCCTGACCGACCTCGCCGGGCTGTTCGGCGGACTTCTCACCGGTGGTCCACAGGTCAGGCACCCAGCCGTCGTCCCCGGACGACGGCTCCGGGGTCTCCACCGCCGCGGTACCGACCGGCGGAGTCTCCACCGGCGCCGCATCCGTGGCGGGTGCCTCCGCCGGGGTGGCCGCGGTCTCCGTCCCGGGGAGGTAGGAACTCTTGTCGAACCCCTTCTCCGGGTCCACGGTGGACGGCTCCGGCTCGTCACACGGCTCGGGTTCCGGTTCGCACGGCTCCGGCACAGGTTCAGGTTCCGGCTCCGGTTCGCACGGCTCGGGTTCCGGTTCGCACGGCTCCGGCGCCTCCGGCGGACAGAGGTTCACGTCGATGTCGATCAACGACCCGGAGTTCTCCACCGAGAGATTCGCCGCGCCCTCGACGACCGTCTCCACAACCCCCTTGATCCACCCGCTGACCTGGCCACCGACCTGGCCGGAGATGTCCGGCAGCGTCGGCGCGGCGACCGAGGACCCCACGAGCCCCGACAACGACGCCGTCGAAGTTGCGGCCGAGGCGGCGGCGACGGCCGGGGCCGCCGGCGGACACGGCTCCGGGGTCGGCAGCGCCCCGCCGCCTGCCCCGGCACCGACGGTGGCGACCTCGGTCGGGACCGGTGCGACATCGCAGTCCGGCGCCGCGGCCACCGGGGCAGGCTCCGTGGCCAAGGGAACACGGCAGTTGCCCTCCTCGGCGGCCGGGGCGCACTCGGCGATGGTGAGGTCCATGCACTCGCCCATACGGGAGTTCCTGCCCTCCAACATCGCCCCCACCCCGTCGCGGGCACCACACAGCAGCTGCGCCGCCATCTGGAGCAGCACCCGCGACGCCACCGGGTCAGTGGCACGCAACACCAGCCCGGCGGCACAGAGCTCCTCGGCCGTCGCGACCGCCCCGTCCACACAGGTCTCCACCTCGTCGGCGCACAGGGACTGGATGGACTCCAGCACCCGGTCGCAGGTGGCCACCGCGTCGTCTGCCTGGTCCACGTTCCCGTCGTGTTCGTCGGCCTCGTCGCCGCCCCAGCCCAACTTGTCCGCCAGGACCCCGCCGGCGATTCCCGTGATCAGGTCCTTGCCGGTCTCCAGCACGTCGGCGAAGAAACCGCCCTTCCCCTTCTTGCCGCTGCCGCCGTCCTTACCGTCGTTACCGTCCTTACCGTCGCCGTCGCCGCCGCCGTCACCGTCGCCGCCGACCATGCCGATGACGAAGTCCGCCGCCGTCATGATGCCGGTGATGATCCACGGGAGAGCCGTCGGTGCCAGCCTGGTCGCCTGCTGACCGGAGGCGTCGAGCTTCGCCACCGACGCGGCGATGCGGGCCTGGTCCGCCTGCACCGCGCTCACCGCAGCTCCCCCGCACCGAACCCGCGCCGCGAGTCCCCCTCGGTGGTCGACACCGCCGAGACCGTCCCCGCGGCGGTCTCCAGTCCACGCCGCAGCCGGTCGATGTGCGCCAGACGTACCCGGTGGGCCTTCTCCCGCAGTTCCACCAGGTGCGCCGCCCGGTCCGCCAGCCCCTGACCGTAGCTGGCCGCCGTCCTGCGCGGTGCGGCGGCGGCGACCTCGGCCTTCCTGGAACCCACGGCGACCAGCGCCTCCGCCAACGCCGACTGCGCCGCGCCGTCGTCCACCCCGAGCCTGCCGATATCCGGTGCCACAGAAACCCCCTTCGTCCTCCCGCCACCGTCGGCGCACCGACGGCACGGGTCATCGATCATCCACTTGTCTACAACGTGACAAGAGAGACTCCCCGCCGGCCGGAAAGGTTCCCCGCCCCCTGAGGCACCGAACTACCGGGACGCCGCGACGCCGCGCAGCAGCATCGACAACCCGAAGGAGAACTCCTCACGCAGGTCGGCGTCGAGGTGGGCGGCGACCCGGGCGGTGGCCGGGAAGCGTGCGTCGGGCGCCGCGCCGTACACAGAGCCGGACTCCCCCTGCACCTCCGGCGGGGCGAAGGAGAGCTGAAGGGCGAAACCCACCGTGTAGTGCGCGACGGTGGTGTACGTCCTGGCCGCCACGGACGGGTCGAACCCCGCCTCCAGCAGCCGGGCCACGAACCGTTCCCGCAGCAGTGCGGAGTTCGGCCCGTGGGGAACGTCCGCGGCCAGCAGCGGGACGACACCGGGGTGGCCGGCGAGCGCGGTGAAGATCGCGTCCGCGCCCGCCGCCGAGGCTGCCTGCCAGTCGGCATCCTCAGGAGCGTCCCGCACCTGCGCCACGGCCTCCCCCAGGACGTGGTCGACGATCAGCGCGTCCAGCCCGGGGCGGCCGCCGAGGCGCCGGTAGAGCGTCGCCGTACTCGAACCGAGCCGGGAGGCGACGGTGCGGATGCTGTACTCCGGGCCGTCGGCGTCGTCGAGCAGTTCCAGGCCCGCGGCGACGATGCGGCCCGTCGGCACGGGCGGTCGTCCACGTCCGCCGGCGGGGGCCTCCACCTTCGCCCACCACCTGGGACTTCCCGGCGTCGGCGATGCGTCGGCGTCCATGTGCCCAACCTCCTCTTGACAGGATGCCGCAATAACGACAACACTGTGTTCATTATGACCGATCTCATCCTCATCGTAGGGGCCGGCCCCGTCGGCTCCGCACTCGCGCTCGACCTGACCCGCCGCGGCGTCCCCGTCCACATCGTCGACCGCGCCGACGGCCCCTTCCACGGCTCCCGCGCCAAAGGCGTCCAGCCACGCACCCTGGAGGTCCTCAAGGACCTCGGCGTGCTGGACGCCCTGCTCGCCGGTGCCTCCGCCTACCCCCGGCTCGGCATCCACCTCGGACCGCTGACCATCCCGCGCACCATGATCGCCCACCAGCCCGTGACCGAGGACGTCCCGTACCCGGACACCGTGCTCTCACCCCAGTTCCACACCGACCGCGTCCTGCACGACGCCCTGCACGCCGCGGGGGTCACCGTCGACTACGGCCGCCGCGTGGTCGGCGTCGAGCAGCACGACGACGGCGTGACCACCACCTTCGCCGACGGCGGCACCGTGCACAGCGTCTACGTGGTCGGCGCCGACGGCGGGTCCAGCACGGTGCGCAGGCAGGCCAGCATCGGCTTCACCGGCGACACCGACGAGGACGACCGCATGATCATCGCCGACGTCACGATCCCCGGCCTGCGGCGCAACCGCTGGCACGTGTGGCCCGGCCGCTCCGGACGTTTCCTCGGCGCCTGCCCGCTACCGGACGGCGAGCTCTTCCAGGTCATGCTCCGCCTGCCCGCCGCGACCCCCGTTTCGAACGACCCCGACGCCTTGCAGGCGACGGTGCGCGAGGCACTGGCGGCGAAGAAGCTCACCGTCGGCGAGTTCTCCTGGGTCTCGCTGTTCCGCCCGAACATCCGTCTCGCCGAGCACTACCGCGCCGGACGCGTCCTGCTCGCCGGCGACGCCGCCCACTGCCACACCCCCGCCGGCGGCCAGGGCCTCAACACCGGCGTGCAGGACACCTACAACCTCGCCTGGAAACTCGACGAGGTCCTCCACGGTGCCCCGGCATCCCTGCTCGACACCTACGAGGAGGAGCGCCGGCCGGTCGCCGCCCGCGTGCTCAAGATCTCCACGGACCGCTACGACAGCTTCGAGAAGGACGCCCGGGCCGCGACGACCCGTGGCGACGAGGAACGCCAGCTCAAGCTCACCTACCGTGGCTCATCGCTGTGCCCCGAGGGCCCTGACGCCGCCACGGCCGGCGTCCTGCACGCCGGCGACCGCCTCCCCGACGCCCGTGACGCCCACGGCAGACGGGTCTTCGACCTCACCGGCGGCCCCGGGTTCAGCGTCCTCGCCGTCGGGGTAGACGCGGAGACGCTGGAGCGCCACCGACAGGACGACTGGCCCGCCGTCCACGAGGTGCCGGCCGGCACCTACGGTGCCCAGTCCCCGACCCTGCTCCTGGTGCGCCCGGACGGCTACATCGGTTACATCGGCACCGCCGACTCCCCCGCCGGCGCCCCCACCGGCATCGACGACGCGCTACGCCGCATGCGGCGTCCCACCCCCTGACGGCGACGCCCGCGCCTACCCCTCGGCGACGACGACGCCGGCGAGGCGTCCTGCGACGCGTTTGGCCTCGGCGGACGTCGGGGCCTCGACCATCACGCGGTACACCTGCTCGGTGCCGCTGGGGCGCAGCAGCACCCGGCCGGTGTCGCCCAGCTCCGCCTCGGCCTCGGCGATCGCCTCACGCACGACCTCGGAGGTGTGGATGCGCTCCTTCTCCTCCACCGGGACGTTGACCAGGGTCTGGGGCAGCACCGTCATCACGTCCGCCAGCTCGCGCAGCGACTGGCCGGTGTCCGCCATGCGCGCCATGATGCGCAGGCCGGTGAGCGTCCCGTCGCCGGTGGTCGCGTGCGAGGGGATCACGATGTGGCCGGACTGCTCGCCACCCAGCGAGAAGTCGTTGGCGTTGAGGTCGGCCAGCACGTAGCGGTCGCCGACCTTGGTACGCCGCAGGGCGATGCCGTGCTCCTTCATCGCCAGGGTCAGGCCCAGGTTCGACATCACCGTGGCCACCAGCGTGTTCCTGCGCAGCTCACCGGACTCCTTCATCGCCACCGCCAGGATCGCCATGATCTGGTCGCCGTCGATGACGTTGCCCTGCGAGTCCACCGCCAGGCAGCGGTCTGCGTCCCCGTCGTGCGAGAGGCCCAGGTCCGCCTGGTGCTCCAGCACGGCCTTCTGGATGACCTCGATGTGGGTCGAACCGCAGTTGTCGTTGATGTTGAAGGAGTTCGGCGAGTTGTGGATCGCCACGACCTCGGCACCGGCGGCCTCGTAGGCCATCGGCGCGGCGAGACTCGCGGCACCGTTGGCGCAGTCCACGACCACGCGGATGCCGTCCAGCGCGCGCGGGGCGGCGTCCTGCAGGTGGAAGAGGTAGCGCTCCAGCGCGTCACCGGACTCCTCGATGACACGGCCGATCGCCGCGCCGGTGGGGCCGGACTCCTCGAGCTCCAGCATGGCGCCCTCGATCTCGTCCTCCACCGCGTCGTCGAGCTTGCGCCCGCCACCGGCGAAGAACTTGATGCCGTTGTCGGGCATCGGGTTGTGCGACGCCGAGATCACCACACCCATGTCCGCGCCGTAGTCGTCGGTGAGGAACGCCACCGCCGGCGTCGGCAGCACGCCCACGTCCAGCACGTCCACCCCCTGCGACGCCATGCCCGCCGACAACGCCGCCGACAGCATCTCGCCGGAGACCCGCGGATCCCGTCCGATCACCGCGGTGGGACGCCGCTGCGACGTCTGCCCGGTCGTCGTCAGCACCCGCGCCGCGGCCGCGCCCAACCGCAGTGCCAGTGGTGCCGTCAGAGACCTGTTGGCGAGGCCCCGAACCCCGTCCGTACCGAAAAGTCTGCTCATGGGGTGCCAGTCTAGACGCTGGCACCGCCACATCCCCCACCGACAGGCGACGCCGCCCCACCCCACACTGTGTGTGGGACGGGGCGGCGTCGGATCATGCAGCGGGACGCTGCACGAGGATCGAGCGAAGACTCCGGGGAATCAGCGCTTCGAGTACTGCGGTGCGCGACGGGCCTTGTGCAGACCGGCCTTCTTGCGCTCCACGGCACGGGCGTCACGGGTGAGGAAGCCGGCCTTCTTGAGCTCGGCCCGCTCCTCCGGGTTGTACTTGTTCAGCGCGCGGGAGATGGCGAGACGCATCGCACCGGCCTGACCGGACGGGCCACCGCCCTTGAGGTTGACCTGGAAGTCGAACTGGTTCTCGCGCTCGAGCAGGACGAGCGGAGCCTTGATCAGCTGCTGGTGCAGCTTGTTCGGGAAGTAGTCCTCCAGGGTGCGACCGTTGCAGGTGAACTGGCCGGAGCCCTGCACCATGCGGATACGGACGACGGCCTCCTTGCGGCGACCGACGGTCTGGATCGGGCCGTCGAAGACGGTGGGGGCGACGACGTCGTCGCCCTCGTCCTCGGAGACCTCGGAGATGGAGTCACCGATGCTGGCGACGAACTCCTCGTTGACGGCGTCAGTGGCGGCGAAGACCTCTTCGTCCACGGACTCGGCCTCGTAGTTCTCGTTGTCGGTCACTGTTCCACCTTCTTGATCTCGTAGGACTCGGGCTGCTGAGCCGCGAAGGGGTGCTCGGCGCCGGCGAAGACGCGGAGCTTCTTGGCGGACTCGCGGTTGAGCCGGTTGTGCGGCATCATGCCGACGATGGCGTCAGCGATGACGCGCTCCGGGTGCAGCTCCATGGAGCGACCCAGGGACATGGTCTTGAGGCCGCCCGGGTAACCGGAGTGACGGTAACGGAACTCGCGGTCCCGCTTGTTGGACGAGATGTGAACCTTGTCCGCGTTGATGATGATGACGTTGTCACCACAGTCGACGTTGGGTGCGTAGATAGCCTTGCCCTTGCCGCGCAGCAGGGAAGCTGCGTGGGTGGCGAGACGACCCAGGACCACGTCTTCGGCGTCGATGACGTACCACTTACGGGTCAGGTCACCGCTCTTCGGGTGGAAAGTAGTCATTTACGACTCCTTGGTCTTCATGGAACTGCCAGCCGGGAGACCCCTCGCCCCGGGCCTTACCCGGGAAGGGTGGTGCCCGCAGCGGCCGGTGGGGACCTGCGGGCCGACCACCGGTGTGCCGTGAAAACGCAGCACGGGTGGTCGCAACCCGACTGAGGTTACCGGACGGGCGCGGCACATCCAAAAGGGACCGCAAACATGAGGCCGCCACCGTCACGGATGTGACGGTGGCGGCCGGGTACCGGGGTTGTGCCGGAAGTCTACGGGGTCAGGCCCAGCTGTTGGCGGCGCTGTTGTTGATCTGGCTCATCCGGGAACCGGCGTTGTCCACCGCGCGGGCGATGGTCTGCAGCACCTGGTTGAGCTCCTCCGCCGCGGCGTCCCACCGCTTCTGCGCAGCCTGATATGCCGTGGCGGACTCTCCCTCCCACTCGGCGACCATGGGGGCGATGTCGCCCTTGAGCTGGTCGAGCATGCCGTTGATGTTGCGGTTGGTGGCGTGGATGTCGGCGGACGTCTGGGCGATGCTTGCGAAGTCGTACTGGATCACGGTCCTGCTCCTTGGCGTGTGTGGTGCGTGGTGGATGGTGGCTGGGACGTCAGCGGAAGGCGACGATGTTGTCGTCCTCGACCTGCTGGAAGGCCCGCGCATTGCCGCGGTTGTTCTCCGAGATGCCGTCCAGCGACAGCCGCAGCTCCCGGGCGGAGTCGTTCCACCGGGCCATGAGCTGCATGAAGGCGGCCTGCGCCTCGCCCTTCCACACCCCCGCGACACCGTCGACCGTGCCCTGCAGGCGCGTGAGCTCCGCCTGCACCTGACCGTTGACGGTGTCGACCTTGCCTGCCGTGGACTGCATGACCTCGGTGGTCGTTCTGAAACTCATTGGGTCCCTCCCCTTTGTGTCGAGTGCTCTGATCGGTGCCCTCCTGCAGCCCTTGCACGGGCCGCACGGAAGGGACGTCACCGTAGAGAGACTCACCTGGCGCCCGAAAGGTTCCCCTGTCCCCGACCCCCGTCGCGACGCCGCGCGGGACCTACTCCAGCAGCGTGCGGTAGGCCGTCGAGATGTGCTCGGCCACCAGCTCCCCGGCCCCGTCCACGTCTCCGGCCTCGACCGCGGCGAGGATGCCCTTGTGCTGGGTCCGCAGCGTGCCCGCCACGGTCTCCCAGTCGCCCTGCCCGCGGAAGCCACGCAGGATCGGTGCGCGCAGCGACTCGCGGATCGCCTGGGTCATGTCGGCGAAGAGCCGGTTGCCCGCCCCGTGGGCGAGGGCGACGTGGAAGCGGGTGTCGGCATCGTTGAACTCCTCGCGGCTCACCCCGGGCCGGTCCATCTCCGCCACGGCGGCGCGCATGCCCGCCAGGGCGTCCTCGTCCTGCTCGGCGGCGGAGAGCCGCGCGCTCTCGACCTCCAGGATCGTGCGGGTCTGGACCACCTCCTCGAGACCGAAGTTGGACAGCGCCACGTGCAGGCGCAGGAAGCGTGACAGCGCCTCGGACGGCATCGCGGCGATGAACGTCCCGGCCTTGTGCCCGGAGCCCACGTTCGACTCCAGCACCCCCTGCCCCTCCAGGACCCGGATGGCCTCGCGCACGGCGGCCCTGCTGACCTGCAGTTGTTCGGACAGGGTGCGTTCGGCGGGAAGCAGGTCGCCGACGTGCAGGGTGCCGGAGAGAATCTCGTTCTCGATGGCGTCGACGACCATCTGGTGGGTCCTGATGCGAGGGACCGGTGCCCAGGCGGGTTCGTCAGTCATGACCATTTTTTACCACGCCACACCAACCCGGGGGGCACGAAGGAAGAAGTCTTGACTCCAAAACTGGATGTGTCCTAGGCTGTGGTCGGACCACTGATGTGGTCTGAGTCACCGGACCGTAGGGTGGCGCCACCGTCACACCCCAGACACACTTCGAGGACCCCATGAGCTCCACGTACCTACCCGACCTCGCGCCGGTCGCGGACAACCTCTTCCTCTCGTCACTCGTGGCCCTGCTGCCACTGGCGACCGTCTTCGTCACCCTCGGCGTACTGCGCTGGCGTGCCCACTGGGCCGGGCTCAGCGCCCTGGCCGTGTCCCTGGTCATCGCCGTCGCCGTGTACGGCATGCCCGTGCACCTGGCCGGGCTCTCGGCCACCCAGGGTGCGGTCTTCGGCCTGTTCCCGATCATGTGGATCGTGGTCGCGGCGATCTGGTTCTACGAACTCACCGTGCGCTCCGGACGCTTCCTCGACCTGCGCGCGGTGATCGACCGCATCTCCGACGACCCGCGTGTTCAGGCCATCCTCATCGCGTTCTGCTTCGGCGGCATGCTCGAGGCCCTCGCCGGCTTCGGCGCCCCGCTGGCGATCACCGGCGTGATGCTGCTCGCCGTCGGCTTCGCACGCATGCGTGCGGCCGTCGCCGTGCTCATCGCCAACACCGCCCCGGTGGCCTTCGGCGCGATCGCCACCCCGATCATCACCGCCGGCGCGCTGACCGGCATCGACTACGAGCACATCGGTGCCATCGTCGGACGCCAGACCCCGTTCATCGCCGTGTTCGTCCCCCTGTTCCTCTGCCTGCTGGTGGACGGGAAGAAGGGACTGAAGCAGTGCTGGCCGATCGCCCTGGTCATCGGCGCGGTCTTCGCGGTGGTCCAGTTCATCTCCTCCAACTACATCTCCGTGGAGCTCACCGACATCATCTCCGCGCTCGCCGGCCTCGCCGTCGCCGTGGTCATGCTGCAGTTCTGGCGCCCGGCGGGCACCGCCGAGGCGCGGGAGCGGCTGCTCACCGAACGTCGTGAGGAGGAGGAGAACGGCGAGGTGCAGGACGTCACGAGCACCGACAACGCCCACGCCGCGGCCGCCGGCGGCGCCGAGGTGGTCACCCGCGAACTCACGACCTCGCGCACCCTGATGGCGCTGTTCCCCTACCTGCTGGTCATCGTGATCTTCTCGGTGGCCAAGCTGTGGGACCCGGTCGTCGACTTCCTGGCCTCCACCGACGTGTCGATCCCGTGGCCGGGCCTGGACGGCAACGTGCTCACCGCCACCGGCTCGGTCTCCTCCTCCACCGTCTACGGCTTCCCGTGGCTGTCCTCACCGGGCACCCTGCTGATGATCACCGGCGTGATCGTGGCCGCGGTGTACCGGGTCTCCCCGAAGGTCGCCGTGCAGGCGTACTGGGAGAACCTGGTGAAGATGCGGTTCTCGATCCTCACCGTCGCCGCCGTCCTGTCGCTGGCGTACGTGATGAACCAGTCCGGCCAGACGATCACCATCGGCCACTGGATCGCCGGTGCCGGCGCCGCCTTCGCCTTCTTCGCGCCCGTCCTGGGCTGGCTGGGCACCGCAGTCACCGGATCGGACACCAGCGCCAACGCCCTGTTCGCCACCCTGCAGCAGACCGCGGCGAACCAGGCCGGCCTGGACCCGGCACTGATGGTGGCGTCCAACACCTCCGGCGGTGTCGTGGCCAAGCTCGTCAGCCCGCAGAACCTGACGATCGTCGCCACCGCGGTGGGCCTGGCCGGCCGCGAGTCGGAGATCCTGCGCAAGGTCATGTGGTGGAGCATCGGCATGCTCGCGGCCATCTGCCTGATCAACGGACTGCAGGCCACCGTCCTGGATTGGATGATCCCGTAGCGAGTACGCTCGAAAACGGACCCTGTGGTCCGACCTCATAGGACCCATAACAAACCACACACACCCATCACGAAGGAGAACACCATGGTCAAGCGCCAACTCCCCCACCCCGCCGAGATCCTCGAACTCATGCAGTTCAAGAAGCCCGAGCTCAATGCGAAGAAGCGTCGCCTGGACTCCGCCCTCACCATCTACGACCTGCGCAAGATCGCCAAGCGGCGCACCCCGGCCTCCGCCTTCGACTACACCGACGGTGCCGCCGAGGAGGAGATCTCCATCGCACGCGCCCGCCAGGCCTTCGAGGACGTCGAGTTCCACCCGTCCATCCTCAAGGACGCCTCGCAGATCGACACCACCGCCAGCATCCACGGCGGCACCTCCGCCCTGCCCTTCGGTATCGCACCCACCGGCTTCACCCGCCTGATGCAGACCGAGGGCGAGGTCGCCGGCGCCGGCGCCGCGGCCGCCGCCGGCATTCCCTTCAGCCTCTCCACCCTGGGCACCACCTCCATCGAGGACGTCAAGGCCACCAACCCGCACGGCCGCAACTGGTTCCAGCTCTACGTGATGAAGGACCGCGACATCTCCTACGGGCTCGTCGAGCGCGCCGCCAAGGCCGGCTTCGACACCCTGTTCTTCACCGTCGACACCCCGGTCGCCGGCAACCGCATGCGCGACACCCGCCACGGCTTCTCCATCCCGCCGCAGCTCACCGCCAAGACGGTGCTCGACGCCATCCCGCGCCCCTGGTGGTGGATCGACTTCCTGACCACCCCGCCGCTGGAGTTCGCCTCCCTGACCTCCACCGGCGGCACCGTCGGCGAGATGCTCGACTCCGCGATGGACCCCACCATCAACTACAAGGACCTCGAGATCATCCGCGAGATGTGGCCCGGCAAGATCTCCGTCAAGGGCGTGCAGAACGTGGAGGACGCCAAGACCCTCGCCGACCTCGGCGTCGACTCCGTGGTGCTGTCCAACCACGGCGGACGCCAGCTCGACCGCGCACCCGTGCCCTTCCAGCTGCTGCCCGAGGTCGTCCGCGAGGTCAGCGGCGACATGGAGATCCTCGTCGACACCGGCATCATGAACGGTGCCGACATCGTGGCCGCCATGGCCCTCGGCGCCGACTTCACCCTCGTCGGCCGCGCCTACCTCTACGGCCTGATGGCCGGCGGACGCGAGGGCGTGGACCGCACGATCAGCATCCTGCGCTCCCAGATCGAGCGCACCATGAAGCTGCTGCAGGTCACCAGCCTCGAGGAGCTCGGCCCGCAGCACGTCACCCAGCTGTCGCGCTTCAACCGGATCGACCCGTCGCTCAGCTCACTCGGCAAGTAGCACCCGGGCGGTCGCGCCGAACCGGTCGCACACCGCCTGCCGGTCCTCGGTGAGGTCACGGTACTGGCAGCCGACGGACACCTGGTGACCGTCGACCAGCCGGACGCGCCACGACGTCGTCGAGTCCGGGAAGTGCTCCTCGTAGGACACCGGCGACCGGTTCGTCACCACCACGTCGTCGGCGCCGTCGAGGACGCGCAGCATCGCGGTGTCCAGCTCCCCCTGCGTCCCGACGGGCGTCGGCGTCGCGGCGAGGAGCACCCGCATCCCGGCGTCCCCCGAGGTCCAGATGTCGCGCTCGGCGGTGCTCTCGGTGACCTCCCAGCCGGGGACGTCCACCGTCACCTGCGGTGCGTCCGGGTGGTCGGCGTACTCCATCTCACCACCGGAGCTCATCTCCCGCCACGCCTCCGCCTCCGGCTCCTCCACTGTGCCGGACGCATCGGACGCCCCGGACGCCTCAGGCGGTGCGGCGTCCGGCGTCTGTGTTGCAGCCTGGGCAGTCTCCGGCGCGCCCGCCACGTCGGCCGCGCCGCCGCCCACGACACCGGTAGATACCAGCGCGATTGTGGTCACGGCGGCCACTGCGGTCGCCCCCACCGCCGACAACACGAGCCCCCGACGCCGCGGGACGTCCTGCACCGGTTCCGGCTCCGGCGGGGCGGGGTCCTCGAGTTCGGCGCGCGCCGCCGCCAGGTCACCGGCCAGGCGCAGGGCCGGGCCACGTCCACCGTGCGGGCACGCAGCCCGCTGATCCGCAGGTACGCCGCCGTGGCCTCCTTGTCCGGCCCGACGACCAGCACGTCCGACACCTGCGCACCGATCCCCCAGGGGAAGACCGTGCGCGGCACCACCGGGTTGGCGCTGGTGAGTTCCGGGTCGACCGCCCGGGCCTCCAGCACCTCCTCCACCAGCTCACGGACGGACTCCAACCGCCGCAGTGGTACACCCGAGCCACGGAACACCGGGCTCGCGTCCCCTGTGTCCGCTGTGTCCTCTATATCTTCGCCACGGACCTCCAGCCCGCTGAGGAGGTCCGTCACGCACAGCCCGTTGACCAGCACCCCGGACTCCGTGAGCGCCACCGCGTCGGCCACCATCGTCGTGCTCATACCCGCGCCCCCGCCTTCTCCGTGTCTGCGTTCTCCGTGTCCACCGTCGCGACCTGCACGTCCTCCGCGGCGTCCTGCACCAGCACGCCGCGTCCCGGCGGCAGGGACGTGAGCACCTGCCCGGCGACCGGGCCGTCCTCCCGCGGTGCCGAGAGCACCAGCCAGCCGGTCAGGTCACGGATCCCCTGCATCAACGGGGTGTAGGCGCTGCGGCCCATCATCGCGCTGCGTCGGGCCGTGACCAGGTGCAGGCCGATGTCCGCGGCGTGCGGCAGCAACGGCACCAGCAGGTCCACCGCCGCGGCCAGGTCGGCCGACTGGTCGAGGTCGTCGACCACGATCACCCGCCGCGTCCCGCTCCACCAGCTACGGTCGCGCAACTGTGCGGCGGTGAGCTCGGCGTCCTCCCCCGGCACCCGTGCTTTCAGCTCCTCGACCCAGCCGGTCAGCGCACGCAGGAACCCCGCGGCCGGACGGTACCCCGGCACGCCGAGCAGCCCACGGCGCACGTCCGTGGCCAGCACCTCCACACCCTCCCGGTGCGAGGACGCCCAGGCGACGGTGCGCAGCGCGGTCGTGGCCCCGGCGCGCGCCTGCCCCACCACCGTGAGGTGCGGGAACGCCTCCGGATCCCAGTGGACCGTGGACAGGGTCCGCCCGCCCATGCCGAGGGCCACCAGGTCACCGGAGACCTCCTCCAGCTCATCGACGCAGACCTGCGAGGGCAGGACGCGCAGGGTGCGGTCCTGTTCCCCACGCGCCACGCTGACCTTGCGCGCGTGCTCCACGTCCTGGGCGTCGGAGTAGGCGACCTGCAGGTGCTTGCCACCCGGGGAGACCCCGCGTCCCGGGTGGTCGGGCAGGGTGCGTTGGGCGTCGCGGAACTGCGACTCGGCGGGTGTCAGGCGCAGCTCCACCGCACCGGTGAGCAGGTCACGCAGGGCGGGACGGAACGTCCAGCGCAGGGAGGTGACCACCACGTGCACCCCGCGCTGCATCCCGCCGGCGACCAGCGACGCCAGGCGCCGGTCGTCGTCGCCGGAGGGGTCGAGGGCGTCGAGACCGTCGACGACCAGCACGCGGTGCGTTGCACCACCCGTAGCGTCCTGCCCGAGCTCGTCGAGGACCCGGCCCAGCAGGTCCACCCCCACCACCGCGGCGACCTGCGGTAGGCGCGCCAGGTCGCGCAGCCCGCCACCGGGGTCCACCACGTACACCGCCACGCCCGGGGAGCTCAACGCCAGGCCCAGCACCAGCGACCGCACCAGCGTCGTCTTGCCGGTGCCGGGCTGGCCGACCACCGCCCAGTGGCGTCGGCGCAGGTCCAGCACGCACGGACGCTGCACCCCGTCGAAGGGCAGGTCCTCCAGGCCCAGGTGAACGGTGAGCGCGTCGGCACGGGTGTCCCCTGCACCCATCACGGCACTGGCCGGCAGCAGCTCCGGCAGGGGCTCCAACCAGATCGGGTTACGGTTCGGCCCCGCCAACCGGTCGACGACCAGCTCCATCGTGGTTCCCGCCGCCTCCGGCTCCACGCCCAGCTCGCGCACCAGCCGGGAGTCCAGCGGCACCTCGGGGCCGGAGACGTACGCCGACTGGAAACGCACCTGGCCGGTGGACCCCAGGCCCGCCGAACTCAGGATCGCCGCACCAGGGGTCGAGGGCAGTTCATAGGCCGCTGTGGACCCGATGAGCTGGCGTGACTCCGAGGCGGAGAACGTACGTAGGGCGATACGGTACGACAGGTGCGACTCCAGGCCGCGCAGCCGGCCCTCCTCCAGCCGCTGGCTGGCGAGCAGCAGGTGGATCTGCAGGCTGCGGCCGAGACGTCCGATCGCGGCGAAGACATCGGCGAACTCCGGGCGGGCGTGCAGCAGCTCGGAGAACTCGTCGACGATGATGAACAACGCCGGCATCTCCCCGGGATGGACCTGGTTGTACTGCGAGGCCGTCGCCATGCCCGCGGCGTGCAGTTTCTCCTGCCGACGGTGCAGCTCCCCGAGCAACGAGTCCTGCATCCGGTCGACCAGCACCGCCTCGTCCGAGAGGTTCGTGATCACCGCCGAGGTGTGCGGCAGCCGCTCCATGCCGGCGAAGGCCGCACCACCCTTGAAGTCCACGAGCACGAAGTTCAGTTCCTCCGGGGAGTGCCGGTGGGCGAAGCTGGTGACCACGGAACGCAGGAACTCGGATTTCCCGCTGCCGGTGGCCCCGATGCACAGCCCGTGCGGGCCGATGCCGCCCTTCGCCGCCTCCCGGATGTCCAGGTGCACCGGAGCCGGGGAGAACCCGACCGCCGCGCGCAGTCCGCCGCCCGGTACGTCCAGCACCGAGCGGGACGCCCGGGCGGACGTCCGCGACCGGCACAGGGCGGCGAGCTCCACGTCGCTGAGCTCGTCGGCGGTGGCGAAGGGACGCCACCCGTCGACCGTCCACGCCGCCAGGACGCCGTCCTGCGCGTGGAGCAGCAGCCCGCCGTCCGCGGCGGCGTCCTGCCACCCGGCCGCCACCGACGCCGGGTCGGCGAGCACCGTGACCGAGCCCGCCCCCGACGTCACCGCAGGTGGCGCAGCATCCCGACCCACGTGGCGGAAGCGCACGTGCAAGGTGCCGTCCTCTGCGGACAGCCACCTGTCGTGCGGTCCGGAGACCCGCACCGCCGGGTCGTCCTGCATCACCGCCTGCCCCTGCATCGCGTTGACCAGCCCGCCCGCGCCGTCGCCGGTGACCACCACGCAGTCGAACTCGCGCAGGTCCACCGCCACCGGCGCCTCGATGGTGGCGTAGGTGCGCGCCAGGTCGCGCAACGTGGTCGCGCACACCGGTTCCAGGTCCTCCGGCGGGGCGTCGACCGGGATCTCCAGCGGGTCGTCCGGCGCCTGCACCGCCGTGCCGATGCGCACCACCCCGGGCTCGGCACGCTGGGCCGTGCCCTCGGATTCTGCCGTGCCTGCGGTGCCTGCCGTACCGTCCTCCGTCACACGCGTCCACAGCGCGCGCGGGTCCGGGTGCGTGACCGCCATGCGCGCCCACTGCTCCCGGCGCGCCCGGTGCAACGAGTCCGACAGGGCGTCCAGGTGCCGGTGGAAACCCCGGCGGACCTCGTCGACGTCCTGCCCGCCGGGGCTGATCATCATCGCCAGGCTGCTGAGCATCATTAAGGGAAAAATGAAGGACATGGGCGAGCGGCCCATCCCCGAGAGCACCATCGCGGCGACCATGCCCACCACCGCGACGACCATCACCACGGGCATGAGGATCCGGACGAACGGCTGCTTGCTCTTCGGCAACGTCGGTGGTGCCTGCGACTTCATCTGCGAAAATCCCCTCGCGTCCCCCTGCCACGCCCCCTGCGCGACAGCTGTCGGAACATCACTGTACACTCTCGAAGCATCCGACCGTGGCCGTCGGGGACACGTCAGGGGGACGTGACCGGCCGCGGGACTCAGGAAAGTACAGAACCGGGGAACCACACCACCCATGATCGCCGTGAGCATCACCGTCGCACGCGAGCGCACCGTGGAGGCCACCGTGGCCGACACCGTGCCCGTCGCCGAACTCGTCCCACACCTGGTCGACGCCTCCCCCGGGGAGGTCTGGCGCTTGTCCGGCCCGCTCGGCGTGCTGCGCCCGGAGGACTCCCTGGCGCAGTCCGGGGTCCGCCCGGGCGAACGCCTCACCCTCGACAAGGACGCACTGCCCGCCCCGCCGGTCGACGACGTCGGACGCCTCAGCGCGCCGGTGGCATCCTCCCCGGCGGTGTGGGTCGCCGCGCTGCTCACCGCCACGGTGTGCTCCCTCGTGTGGGCGCCGCTGTGGGCCCCCGAGGAGCACGTGCGCTGGCACCCCGCCGACGTCAGCGACCTCGCCGTGGCACTGCTCGCCGGGGACGTCGCCGGACGCGGCGGCGCGCTGGCGGTGTGCGCGGTGCTGCTGCTCGCCACGCTCGCCGCGGCCGCCGGTTCCCTGGTGGACCGGCGTTTCGTACCGGTGGCGGCGGTCCTCGGCTTCGGGCTCGGACTGCAGGTCAACGTTCTGACGGCCTGCGTTTTCGCCGCGATGTCGGTGTGGCGCCCCGGGGTTGTGCGCACCGTGACCGTGGGCCTGGCGCTGGCCGCCGCGGTCAACGTGAGCCCGGGGCTGACCACGCTGGTGGCCGTGGTGGCGTTGACCTTCTCCGGGCAGCTCGCCGTGGGTCTGGCCGGCATCACCCTGCCGCGGGTGCCGGCGACCGGGCTTTTCGCCGCCGCCGCGCAGGAGGGCGGGGCCAGCGGGGTCGTCGGGGCCACCGACGGCCCTGCCGACCGTTCCGACCGGGCTGCCCGGGCGCTGCGCCTGCACCCTGCCATCGTGGTGACCTGCTGTGTGGTCATACTCGCCGGTGCCGTCCAGCTCCTGCCCCTTCACGGCGAGGCGAGCTTGTGGACGTTGGCCGCGCTGCTCGCCGTCGCCGTGACCGGCCTGTCCGCGCGCGCCACCCGCCCGGTGCACGCGGTGACCGTCACCGTCACCGCCGTGCTCCTGCTTCTCTGGGTGGTGCTGCAGCTGCCCGCACCGTGGTCGCTGCTGGCCCTGGCGCCGGTGGCCCTGCCGGCGGTGCGGATCACCTCCCCGCTGGCCGGACGCGTCCTCGACGTGCTGGAGACCGTGGCCTTCACCGTCTCCGTCCCACTGCTGATCAGCACCACCGGTGTCTTCGAGGTGCTGCGGGGTATCGGATGAGCCCGATACGGCAGCGTGTACGGGCGGCGGTGCTGGTACCGCTGGCCCTGCTCGTGGCGTCCGGCGCGGTGGTGCTGCCACCGGCCCAGGCGCAGCAACGCTGCGATGAGCCGCTCGTCGGCGACGTCCTGCCCGTCGACGTCGCCCTGCCGCACGACCTGTCCACCGGGCACGACGTGGGGGTCGCCGTGGTGGACACCGGGGCCTCCGCCCCAGGCGTGGTCACCGAGCGCCCCGGCGACCGGGACCACTGCCTGCTGCACGGCACCGCGGTGACCGGGGTGCTGCGCACCGTCGCCCCGGGAGCACGCGTGGTCTCCGTACGCCAGGGCGACGGGTCGAACACCACCGTCGCCGACCTCGTCGACGCACTCGACCGAGCCCGCACCACCGCCTCCGAACACGGGGTGCGGATCCTCAACGTCTCCGTGGTGGCCTGCGAGGACACCGCCGAACTACGCCGCGCCGTCGACGCCGTGGAACGCGAGGGGCTGCTGCTCGTCGCCGCCGCCGGCAATGCCGGACAGTGCCGGGACGACCAGGCCCCCTACCCCGCCGCGCTGCCCGGCGTACTCACCGTGGGCGGGGTCGACGCGCGAGAACCGGATACCGATCCCGACACCGACCCCGACGCCGGACGACGCCCCGCCGACTACTCCGTGCCCGGCGAGTGGGTGGACCTGCACGCACCGGGCGGTCCGGTGTCGGCGACGCTGCAGACCGACGGCACCGACAGGACGATCGTCGGCGACCCCGCCCCGTTCTCCGGCACCAGTTTCGCCGCACCCGTGGTCGCGGGTACGGCCGCCCTGGTGTGGCAGCTGCGCCCGGAACTCTCCGCCGCCGAGGTGCGCGCCCTGCTCGTCGACACCGCCGAGCAGGGTGTGGTGCCGGTGGTCTCCCCGGTGGCGGCGGTGGGCGCGGTACTGGACCGGGCGGGTTCCGCAGAAATCGCAGGGCACGCTGAAGCCGCCGCGCACTACGAGATGCCCGCCGAGGTCTCCGTGGTGCGTGCCGTCGACGTCCCGGCGGACCTGCGGGTTCCCCTGGCGTTGGCGGGGGTCGTGGCGGTGGCGATATTGACCGCGTTCATCCTTCGGGTCCGCCGCTAGCGACCGGTGAGGGTGCGGCTCGCCCGCTCCTCGGAGAGCACCCCGCCGTCCGGCAGTCCCTTCAGCACCCGGAACGGCACCTGCGCCAGGTCCTCGACACCGGAACCATCCTCACCCTCCACCAGCCCCAGCACCCGCAGGTCCTCGGCGGCCGTCACCTGGTAGCGCACCCCGGATTCGGCGACGAGCACGTAGCCACGCTCGGTGAGCAGGGCGGAGGTACCCCGCGGGCCCACGAAGTGCGAGCCCGGCCGCGGGGCGTCGCGCTCGAGATCATCGGCCATCACCACATGCTCACCGATGCACACCTCACCCACCGCCGCCCCGTCCACCAGGTCCAGCTCCACCGGCACATGCGACAGGGCCGCCAGCCCGGTGACCTCCGGTCGCGACAGCACCACCGACAACGGTTCGCTGGCCTGGTGCGGCACCAGGGCCTCCACGATCGCCCGGCGCGCACCGGTGACCTCGGCGACACCGTCCTGCCCGGTGAGGAAGACCCGGTCGCCGGCGGCGACGGCGTGCTGCAACGAGCCCAACGCCACGTCCGGCCCACGATCCAGGACCTCCAGCACGTCCTGGCTCACCGGAACCGGGGCCACCCCCAGGGCCCGGGCCAGCACCGGGCCGTCCGGCAGCAGCAACCGTCGTCCGTCCACCGCCAGCCACGTGCCGGACGGTGCGGCAAGCACCGCCGCCCCGGCGTCCGGCAACGCGGGTGCGGCGACCACCCCGTCGGCGCAACGCGCCCAGGACACCACGGGGGCGGGCACCAGGCCCGGGGCGTCCGGCACGCCGAGCGTGGGCCCGGTACCGAAGGACGCCAACTGCCCCGACGTCGAGGAGGTCACCTCCTCGGGCGCGCCGAGCAGCAGGCGGGCGGAGGCGACGTTGGTCACCGGGTGGAAGTCGGTGCCGATGCGCACGTGCAGGGTGCCGGCCTCGTCGGCGACGATGCCGGCGTCGTCGATGGACGGCTGGGGCCGCAGCATCGCCACCAGCAGGATCCCGCCGGTGACCAGCAGGGTGAGCAGCAGCCCCACCCCCACCGCCCGACGCTGCGTGCGCAACGGGTCCTGCGCCATACGCGCATCCCCGGTGACCAGTGCCAATTCGGCGCGTCGCAGCAGGAACGAGTAACCGGACACCTGCAGACCTGTGGTCCTCATGAAAGACTTCCCCCTGTTGTTTCCCCCGGCACACTGTGCCTATGCTTG
This sequence comes from Corynebacterium sp. AOP12-C2-36, assembly GCF_052379185.1. Lineage (NCBI taxonomy): Bacteria > Bacillati > Actinomycetota > Actinomycetes > Mycobacteriales > Corynebacteriaceae > Corynebacterium > Corynebacterium sp. AOP12-C2-36. The sequence continues at coordinate 122,957 of NZ_JBQSYJ010000005.1, forward strand.
CGGGTGGTACATCATCGGGTGCGCTGGGGGCAGGGGAAACCGAGGGGGAGTTCATGGGCAGGTTTATGGCTGCGGTGCGGTGGTACCACCGGCAGGTGCACGGCGGAGCCGCGGCCGGTGAGGGCGAGCGGGTGTGGTTCCGCGTGCACGTGCCGCACACACGGACCTGGGGCGAGGCGCACGTCGACCCCGTGGCGCTGGACGCCCCGCTGCTCGAGAGCCTCGCCGCGGGCCTGCGGGTGGGCTCCGGGCTTCTGGCGACCGCGGTGGCCCCGTCGCCGCGGGCGTCCTCCCCGCTGGAGCGTTCCTACGTGGGCCTGGCGTCGCTGCTGCGTATCCCTGGGCATTGCCTTGTCGGCGTGCCTGCCGAGGCGGCCGAGCGGATGCCGTGGGCGGCGGCGGGCTGTGGGCTGCTGGCCTCCCGGTTGCCCGATCTACCTGCAACGGCGACGATGCGCAGCGGGCTGCAGGCCGGCCCGCTGCCCGGCTGGATGGTGGGCACGGACGTGTACGGGGCGCCGGTGGTGCTGCACCTGCCGCCGGGGACCACGGTGCTGCTGCGCGGGCGGGACGCCGCGACGGTCGCGCGCACCGTCGCGCCGTCCGGCCGCGTCCCGGGGCAGGACGTGGCGCTGGTCGAGTCGGCCGAGGCGTGGCGCGCCGCGTGGCATCCGCAGCGCTGCCGCGTGGTGGTGCAGGACGGGGAGTTGGACGAGCTTCTCGCGGATGTGGTGGCGGACGTGGTGGTCGACCTCGACGCCGGGACGCTGATGTCGGCCGACGTCACTGTCGAGGTGACCGCCCTGCCGCTGCGGGTGCCCCGCTAACCTGGGGGCCGTGAAGAGACTCGTCGCGGGCATGGAGCGCCACCAGATCGCCCTGTACCTGCTCGCCATCCTTGTCGGCGGTGTCGTCGGCATGCTGGCAGGGTCCGGTACCGCCGGGGCGGCCGGGCACCTGGTGAACCCGGTGCTGGGTCTGCTGCTCTACGTGACGTTCCTGGGCATCCCGCTGCGCCGGGCATTGTCCACCCTGCGCGACCTGCGCTTCCTGGCCACGGTGGCCATGGTGAACTTCGTGGCCGTGCCGTTGGTGGTGTGGCTGCTGACCCGGCCCATCGCCGGGGACGAGGTGCTGCTCGTCGGGGTGCTGTTCGTGCTGCTGGCCCCGTGCATCGACTACGTGATCGTGTTCACCGGGCTCGCCGGTGGCGCGGCAGACCGGTTGCTCGCCGCGGCCCCGCTGCTCATGGCCGCCCAGATGCTGCTGCTGCCGGTGTTCCTGTGGGCCTTCCTCGGATCCGAGGTACTGGGCGGATTCGACGCCGGCCCCTTCGTCGAGGCGTTGGGGGTGCTCATCGTGCTGCCGCTGTGCGCCGCCGCGGCGACCCAGGCGATCCCCGGGCGGGCGGGGGACGCCGTACGCGAGGTGATGGCCGGGCTCATGGTCCCGCTGATGATGCTGACCCTGGCGCTGGTGGTGGCATCACAGATCGCCGGGGTGAACCGGCAACTCTCGTGGCTGGTGCAGGTCGTGCCCGTGTACGTGGCGTTCGTGGTGGTGATGACGGCGCTGGGCTGGCTCGCCGGACGCCCCGGCGGCGGGACGCCGGGTGCGCTGGACGTGCCGGCGCGTCGGGCGGTGGTATTCACCGGGGTGACCCGCAACTCGCTGGTCGTCCTGCCGCTGGTGCTCGCCCTGCCCGCCGGCTACGAACTCGCCCCGCTGGTGGTGGTCACCCAGACACTCGTCGAACTGGTGGCGATGGTGGTGCTGGTCAGGACGGTTCCGCTGATGATCCCTGAGCGTCCGACGCATCCACCGGTGCCCGCCGGTCACGGGTGACGGCCACGCGGGCCGCCATCTCGTCCTGCGGCGGGTACTGCACCTCCACGAGGTTCAGCCCGCACGCCGGGGCCACGGCGACCGCCGAACTGCGTGAACGCTCGTCGAGCAGCCCACGGGTGAATGCCTCGTCGCGGCGCCCCTCCCCCACGCTCAACACCGCGCCCACCAGGGAGCGCACCATCGACCAGCAGAAGGCGTCCGCCACGACCGTCGCCTCGTAGGTCTGCGGTTCGGCGACGGTGGACACGTCACGCCAGGTGAACTCCTGGAGTTCGCGCACCGTGGTGGCGTTGGGCCGGTACTTGCAGAAGGCGGCGAAGTCGTGCAGGCCGACCAGGACGTCCGACGCGGTCTGCACCGCGGCGAGATCCACGTCGCGCCGCCAGGTGGCGGTGTCGCGGGCGCGCACCGGCAGCACCCCGGCGTCCGCGGTGGTCACCCGGTAGCGGTAGCGCCGCGACAGCGCGGAGAACCGCGCGTCGAAACCCTCCGGTGCGGCCGTGGCACCGTGCAGGCGGATGTCCGTCGGCAGCATCCGCGACAGCCGACGCACCAGCGCCTCCGGTCGGTCCAGCGAGCGTTGCTCGAACGCGGAGGACGGCAGGTCGACGTGCGCTACCTGCCCGTCGGCGTGCACGCCGGCGTCGGTGCGTCCGGCGACGACGAGCTCCACCGGTTCCCGCACGACCAGCGACAGCGCGTCCTCCAGCACACCAGCGACGGTCCGCAGACCCTCCTGCGGACCCTTCTGGCGCGCCCAGCCGTGGAAGTCCGTGCCGTCGTAGGCGACGTCGAGCCGGACGCGGACCTGCCCGGTCATGAATCCTCCTGGGTGGTGTTGCCGTCGCGGTCGTCATGGTTGTCGCGGTCGTCGTGTCGGCGCCGGCCCCAGCCGCTCGCCCGGGAACCGGACAGTCCGGCGAAGCCCGGGTAACGGCGCTGGTTGTGGCCGGGGGCGGAGTCCGGGAATTCCAGGGCCTCGAACTCGGCCGTCTCAGCCATCTCGGCCACGCGACGGCTCTCCTGGTCGCCCGCCCCGCCGAGGGAGTACATGCACACCCCGATGATCATCAACCAGACCGTCAACGTGTCGAAGGCCAGCCGCTCGTAGGCGCCCGGCATACCGCGCGGCCCGAGCAGCAGCAACGCCAGCAGGCCCACCACCGAGGCTGTGAGCATCAGGCGGGTGATCGGCAGGTAGCCGCCGTAGATCAACGGGTGCGGACCACGTCCCCCCGCGGTGCGGGCCGTCCCGACACCGGTGAGGAAGGCCATGAACGCCCACATCAGGATCGCGTAGAACAACATGGACAGGTCGTGGATCGCCGCGGACACGTCGTAGGGGAACAAGCCCGCCAGCATGTACATCGCGCCGGCGCCGCCGATGAGCACCGCGGACATGCGCACCGAGCGGTGCCTCTCCGACCCGGCGGCGATCCACATCACCCCGGCGGCGACCACGATGAGGAACCCCGCGGCCACGTAGGAGACGTTGGTGACCAGGTAGGCGGGGTTGCAGACGTACCGGGTGCCCAGGTTGTCACGCAGCACCTGGCACTCGGTGACGGTGTAGTCGCCGAGCCGGTTGTCCGTGAAGGAGTACAGGCCACGCCAGCTCAGCAGGGCGGCGATGTGGCCGAACCCGGTGGCGAGACCGCTGAGGATCAGCAGCACGCCGGAAAGTCGGTAGGTCAACACAGGGCATGACTCTACCAAGGAGAACGCCGGGAACCACGTTCACGACTGCACATGCAACAACGCCCGCCCTCACCGTTTCACGGTGGGGACGGGCGTGGTCGATTTCCGCGTGTGCGGAGAGTACCGGGGACTTACTTCTCCTCGGTGGACTCCTCAGCCTCTGCAGCCTCGTCGGCGGCAGCGGCGTCGGTGGCCTCGTCGGCCTCGACGACCGGTGCGTCCTCGGAGACCGGGGTCTCCTCGGCGGCCTTGGAGGCGGCCGCGCGGGTGGCGCGGGTCGCCTCGGAGGAGGCGAGCTCCTCGAGGACCAGGGAGATCTGGCTCATCGGAGCGTTGTCACCCTTACGGTTCTCGAGCTTGATGATGCGGGTGTAACCACCGTTACGGCCCTCGAACTTCGGCGCGAGCTCGTTGAACAGGTAGGCGACGACCTCCTTGTCCGTGATGAGCTTCAGCACGTTACGACGGTCGGCGACGGTACCCTTCTTCGCCTTCGTGATGATCTTCTCGACGTACGGGCGCAGCAGCTTGGCCTTCGCGTCCGTGGTCTTGATGGCGCCGTGCTCGATGAGCTGAGCTGCCAGGTTGGCGAGGATCTTCTTCTGGTGGGAAGCAGATCCGCCGAGGCGGGCACCCTTCTTCGGGGTAGGCATAACTTCTCCTCGTGTGTTTCTCTAGTCAGACTGTGTCAAGCGCGGTGTCGGCGAACCACCGGTGTCCCACACAGCACAGCCGACGGCGGTTCCCGAAACGAGTTGCTACTCTGCGATGTCTTCGCCCTCGGTGTCGACGAATTCGCCGGACTCCGGGTCGTAGCCCTCAATGTCGTTGATGTCGAAGCCCTCGGGCGCGTCCTTGAGACCCAGGCCCAGCTCAGCGAGCTTGACCTTGACCTCGTTGATGGACTTCTGACCGAAGTTGCGGATGTCCAGCAGGTCGGACTCGGTCCGGCCGGCGAGCTCGCCGACGGTGTGGATGTCCTCACGCTTCAGGCAGTTGTACGACCGCACGGAGAAGTCGAGGTCCTCGATCGGGGTGCTGTAGGCGGCGATGTGCTCGGTCTCCATCGGGGACGGGCCGATCTCGATACCTTCAGCAGCCAGGTTGAGTTCCTGGGCCAGACCGAACAGCTCCACCAGGGTCTTGCCTGCGGACGCCATGGCGTCGCGGGCGGTGATGGAGTTCTTCGTCTCGACGTCGATGACCAGCTTGTCGAAGTCCGTGCGCTGTTCCACACGGGTTGCCTCGACCTTGTAGCTGACCTTCAGCACCGGGGAGTAGATCTGGTCGACCGGGATACGGCCGATCTCACCGGTGGTGGGTGCGGCCGGGACGTATCCGCGGCCACGCTCGACGACGAGCTCGATGTCGATCTTGCCCTGCTCATTCAGGGTCGCGATGTGCAGGTCCGGGTTGTGGACCTCCACACCGGTCGGGGTGACGACGTCAGCCCCGGTGACCTCACCGGCGCCCTCCTTGCGGATGTACATCGTGACCGGCTCATCGGAGTCCGAGGACAGAACCAGGGCCTTGATGTTCAGGATGATGTCGGAGACATCCTCCTTCACGCCGGGGATGGTGGTGAACTCGTGGAGCACACCCTCGATCCGGATGGAGGTGACCGCTGCGCCCGGGATGGACGACAGCAGGGTACGGCGCAGCGAGTTTCCGAGGGTGTAGCCGAAACCCGGCTCCAGCGGCTCGATGACGAACCGGGAGCGGGCGGGGCTGACGAACTCTTCGCTCAACGCCGGGCGCTGTGAAATGAGCATCTTGCTTCTCCTAGGTGGCGACCGTTATTTGACGCCGTAGGGATGAACAACTGAATACTTCTCGGGAACCGCCACCGGCCCATGCAGGCGGTGACGGGGTGAAACGGTGGTGCGACGAACGTCCTACTTGGAGTAGAACTCGACGATGAGCTGCTCCTGCAGCGGGACGTCGATCTGGGCGCGCTCGGGCAGCTGGTGCACGAGGATGCGCAGGGAGGACGGCACGACCTGGAGCCAGGCCGGGACGACGGCGTCGACCAGGAGCTCCTGGGCCTCCTCGAACCACAGCATCGAGCGGGAACGGTCCCGGACGTCGATGATGTCGTACTGGGAGACCTGGAAGGACGGCACGTTGATGTTCTTGCCGTTCACGGTGAAGTGACCGTGGGAGACGAGCTGACGTGCCTGTCGACGGGTGCGGGCCAGGCCTGCACGGTAGACGACGTTGTCGAGACGCGACTCCAGGAGGATCACCAGGTTGTCACCGGTCTTGCCGGGACGACGGTTCGCCTCGGCGTAGTAACGGCGGAACTGCTTCTCCATGACGCCGTAGGTGAAGCGGGCCTTCTGCTTCTCCTGCAGCTGGGTCAGGTACTCCGACTCCTTGATGCGCGTACGACCGGCCTGTCCCGGGGGGTACGGGCGACGCTCGAACGAGCGGTCCCCGCCGACGAGGTCGACGCGGAGACGACGGGACTTACGGGTGGCGGATCCGGTATAGCGAGCCATGTGGTATCCCTATCCTTTCTTCTAGACGCGACGACGCTTCGGCGGACGGCAGCCGTTGTGCGGCTGCGGGGTCACGTCGGAGATCGTTCCGACCTCAAGGCCGGCGGTGGACAGGGAACGGATGGCGGTCTCGCGGCCGGAGCCCGGGCCCTTGACGAAAACGTCGACCTTCTTCATGCCGTGCTCCATCGCCTTGCGGGCGGCGGACTCGGCGGCCATCTGGGCAGCGAACGGCGTGGACTTACGGGAGCCCTTGAAGCCGACGTGTCCCGAGGAGGCCCAGGAGATGACAGCACCCTTCGGGTCCGTGATGGACACGATGGTGTTGTTGAAGGTGGACTTGATGTATGCGGCGCCGTGGGCCACATTCTTCTTTACGACGCGACGGCCGGTACGGCGTGCGCCGGAGCGTGCTTTGGGAGGCATAGACTACTTCTTCTTTCCTGCGATCGTCTTCTTCGGGCCCTTGCGCGTACGAGCATTGGTCTTCGTGCGCTGACCGCGCACGGGCAGGCCACGACGGTGGCGGATGCCCTGGTAGCAACCGATCTCGATCTTGCGACGGATGTCAGCCTGGACCTCGCGGCGAAGATCGCCCTCGACCTTCCAGGTGCTCTCGATCGCGTCCCTCAGAATGGAGATGTGCTCGTCCGTGAGGTCCTTGGACCGCAGGTCGGGAGAGATGCCGGTCTTCTCCAGCAGCTCGGCGGCACGGGCGGGGCCGATGCCGTAGATGTAGGTGAGTGCAACCTCCATGCGCTTGTCGCGCGGGAGGTCAACACCAGCAAGGCGTGCCATATGGCAGTTCCTTCCGGATTACAGCGGCGGTTTTCTCCACACACGTCCCGTGGTTCCGTCCCTGCCCCGCCCGGTGAAGGGTGGGGAGAGGGACGGCGGGCTCCAGCCGCCGCGGCCGAAGGTGGTTGCCCGGGTTACGGTCCCCGTGAAGGGGACGGCTACCGTGCGGGCGGATGAGTGGAGGCTTGAATGACTTGTGCGACCAGCGCTACCGGTCGGAGTCGTCTACTTGTAGCGGTAGACGATCCGGCCGCGAGTCAGGTCGTAGGGAGACAGCTCCACGACGACCCGGTCCTCGGGGAGGATACGGATGTAGTGCTGACGCATCTTGCCGGAGATGTGTGCGAGCACCTTGTGCCCGTTGTCCAGCTCAACGCGGAACATCGCGTTCGGCAAGGGCTCGACGATCTTGCCCTCAACCTCGATGGCGCCTTCTTTAGCCATATCCTCCACTTTTCCCGGCCCACCCCGTGAGGGACGGACCTTTAGGTCTGGTCTCGTTGATGTGTCGGGCAGACTGCTATTTCACAGTGCCCCAGTGTTCACACCAACGGTTGACCATACGGCATCGGCCCTGGACATGACAAATGCGGGTGCATTCGTCACGTCCAGGGCCGTGAGGTCCGGTGTACTCCGGTGTAATCCGGGAAGCCCGGGAAAACTCAGTACCGCGGGGTGAGGATCCGCGGGCCGTCCTTCGTGGCGGCGACCGTGTGCTCCCAGTGGGAGGCCGGCGTACCGTCGAGCGTCTTGACACCCCAGTCGTCCTCGAGGACGTAGGAGTCCACGGTGCCGAGGGCGAGCATCGGCTCGATGGCCAGCGTGCTGCCCTCCTCGATGCGCGGTCCCTTGCCGGGGGCGCCCTCGTTGGCGAGGTAGGGGTCCTCGTGCATCTCGTGACCGATGCCGTGGCCGCCGTACCCGTCGACGATGTAGAGCTGCACACCGAACTTCTCGACGGCCTGCTCGGTGGCCTCCTCCAGCGCCCAGGAGATGTCGGTGAGGCGGTTGCCCGGGAGCATCGCCTCGATCCCCTGGTACAGCACCCACTCAGTGGCCTGGTTCAGCTTGAGGGTCTCGGGGGCGAGCGCGTCGTCCCCGCCGACGGCGAAGGTCCAGGCGGAGTCGCCGACCCAGCCGTCGAGGGTGGCGCCACAGTCGATGGAGACCAGGTCGCCGTCCTTCAGCACGGTGGCCGAGTCCGGGATGCCGTGGACGATCATGTCGTTCACGGAGGAGCAGATGCTCCCCGGGAATCCGCCGTACCCCTTGAAGGTGGGCACGGCGCCGGCGGAGCGGATCGTCTCCTCGGCGACGGCGTCGAGGTCGAGGGTGCTCACACCGGCCTTCGCGGCGGCGCGCACGGCCTGCAGGGCACGTCCGACGATCTCGCCGGACGCCTGCATCGCGTCGAGCTCCCCAGGGGTCTTGCCCTGGATGACCTTGTTCTTCCTACGGAAACCCATCATCAACCAATCAGCGCGTTCAGCGGTCCAGTGCGTCCAGCGTGGAGGACGAGATGTCCTCGACGGTACCCTCGGCGTCCACGTTGACGATGATGTCAGAGTAGTAGTCGATCAGCGGGGCCGTCTCGTCGCGGTAGACCTGCAGGCGGGTGCGGATCGTGTCCTCGGTGTCGTCGCTGCGGCCGCGGGCCAACATGCGCTCCACCACGACGTCCTCGGTCACCTGGTAGTTGAGGACGTTGTTCAGGGACGTGCCCTTGCCCTCGAGGATCTCCGAGAGGATCTCGGCCTGCTCGACCGTGCGGGGGAACCCGTCGAGGAGGAAGCCGTCGGCGGCGTCCTGCTGGTCGAGCCGCTTGCTCACCATGTCGGCGGTGACGGAGGTGGGGACGAGCTTGCCGGCGTCCATGTACTCCTGCGCCTGGCGACCGAGGTCGGTCTCCTTGGAGATGTTCTCCCGGAAGAGATCACCCGTGGAGATGTGCGGCACGCCCAGCGAATCGGCGAGGATGGCGGCCTGTGTGCCCTTACCTGCACCGGGAGGGCCGAGGAGAACGAGTCTCATTTGAGGAATCCTTCGTAGTTGGCTTGCATGAGCTGGGACTCGATCTGCTTGACGGTGGTCAGTGCGACCGAGACCATAATCAGGATAGCGGTACCACCGAATGCGCCGAGACTTGAGGCGGCGCCGTCAGAGGCAAGTCCCATCGTAATCGCTACGTTCGGCAGAACGGCGATGACGGCGAGATAGATCGAACCGACGAGCAGCAGACGGGTCATGACGTACCAGAGGTACTCGGCGGTGGGACGCCCCGGACGGATGCCCGGGATGAATCCACCGTACTTCTTCATGTTGTCGGCCTGGTCGTTCGGGTCGTACTGGATCGACACGTAGAAGTACGAGAAGAAGATGATCAGCAGGGCGAAGATCAGGATGTAGGGCCAGCTGGACGGGTCCGAAAGCATGGTCATCACGTTGCGGTTCCACCAGTTGTCCTCCTGCCCGGCATTGCCGGACTGGATGATCTGCGTGATCAGGATAGGCACGGTGAGGATCGAGGAGGCGAAGATCACCGGGATCACGCCCGCCTGGTTCACCTTCAGCGGCAGGTACGTGGAGGTCTCCCCGTACTGGCGACGACCGACCATGCGCTTGGCGTACTGCACCGGGATACGGCGCTGCCCCTGCTCGATGAAGATGACGGCGATGACCAGGATCAGCACCGCCACCACGACACCGGCGAAGACGAAGCCGCCGGAGCTGCGCAGGATCTGCATGCCCTGCGCCGGCAGCTGCGTGGCGATACCGGCGAAGATCAGCAGCGACATACCGTTGCCGACGCCGCGGTCGGTGATCAGCTCACCGAACCACATCACCAGCACGGCACCGGCGGTCATGATGAGCACCATCATCACCAGGCCGAAGATCCCGACGTCCTCGTGGAGCACGCGGACGTCGCTGCCCAGCAGCTGCTGGCGGTCGGCCAGCGCCACGATGCCCGCCGACTGCAGCAGGGCCAGCGCAACGGTGAGGTAGCGGGTGTACTCGGTCATCTTGGCCTGACCGGACTGCCCCTCCTTCTTGAGCTGTTCGAAGCGCGGGATGACCACGGTCAGCAGCTGCACGATGATCGACGCGGTGATGTACGGCATGATGCCGATCGCGAAGACCGACAACTGGAGCAGGGCGCCACCGGAGAACAGGTTGATCAGCGTGTACATGCTGTTCGATCCGTCCTCGGTCAGTGAACGGACCTGCGAGGTGACTTCCGCGTAGTCGACACCGGGGGTCGGGATCTGTGCTCCGATCCGGTAGAGGATGATCATCGCAAGGGTGAAGAAGATCTTCTTGCGGAGATCAGCATCCCGGAACGCCGAGAGCAAGGCGGTCACGTTTGCCTCCTGGCTCGGCAGTCTCGGTCGGGAGTACCACTCCCGGGTCGGGCCGCCGAAGGTTTCTGCTTGGGGTAGGTGTTCGGTCACTGGGTCCCCTGCCGGACACCCCCGAGAACTTTCGGGCGCACCACATGGGGACAGACAACTGCACAAGGATAGCAGGGGTCGCATGGAAGGTTACACTTCCGTGACCAACTCCGCGGTGCCGGACGCCGAACCCTGTGCGCACACCGCCGTGCGGTGTCCCCGTCACGCGTCAGCGGGCGCTGCGGGATCCCCGTGCGAGCACCGTGTACGCGATGTCTGCCCCCTCCCCCACTGCCCCGTAACCCGCACACACGAAAACCCCGCCCCCGCCGAATAATCGGCGGGGGCGGGGTTCATTCACCGGCGGTGTCCGTCAGGCACGAGGCCCGACAGCTACCACACGGGTGATACTAGGATGCGTCGGCGGCGTTCTTCACGCTACCGCCGGCAGCCTCGATCTTCTCCTTGGCGGAGCGGGAGAACTTGTCCGCGGTCACGTTCAGTGATGCGGAGATCTCGCCGTCGCCCAGGACCTTGACGGGCTGGTTGACGCGGACCAGGCCGGCGGACACGATGTCCGCCACGGTCACGTCGCCGCCCTTGGGGAATGCCTTCTCCAGGTCAGAGACGTTGACGACCTGGAAGACGACCTTCGCCGGGTTCTTGAAGCCCTTGAGCTTCGGCAGACGCATGTGCAGCGGCATCTGGCCACCCTCGAAGGCGGCAGAGACCTGCTTGCGGGCGCGGGTGCCCTTGGTACCACGGCCGGCGGTCTTACCCTTGGACGCCTCGCCACGACCCACGCGGGTCTTGGCGGTGTTGGCGCCCTTGGAGGGCCGCAGGTCGTGCAGCTTGATGGGTTCGCTCATGATTACTCCCCTGCTACTTCCTCGACCTGGACCAGGTGGCGCACGGTGTTGATCTGACCGCGGACGATGGGACCGTCCTCACGGGTGACCGACTGACCGATACGCTTCAGGCCCAGCGAGCGCAGCGAGTTGCGCTGCTTCGAAATGGTTCCGACAGTGCCCTTGAGCTGGGTGATCTTCAGTGCCATCTCAATCACGCTCCCTGTCCTGCGGCGCGGGCGCGCAGCATCTGAGCCGGGGCGACCTCTTCGAGGGACTTACCGCGACGTGCGGCGACCTCTTCGGGGCGGACCAGCTGCTTGAGTGCGTCCACGGTGGCGTGGACGACGTTGATCGCGTTGTCGGAGCCCAGGGACTTCGACAGGACGTCCTGGACGCCGGCGCACTCGAGCACGGGGCGGGCGGCGCCACCGGCGATGACACCGGTACCCGGCGCAGCGGGCTTCATCCACACGACACCAGCGGCAGCTTCGCCCTGGACCTCGTGGGTGATGGTGCCGGCGATCATCGGGACGCGGAAGAAGTTCTTGCGAGCTTCCTCGGCACCCTTCTGGATGGCGGCGGGGACTTCCTTGGCCTTGCCGTAGCCGACGCCGACCATGCCCTGGCCGTCACCGACGATCACGAGGGCGGTGAAGCTGAAGCGACGACCACCCTTGACGACCTTGGAGACGCGGTTGATGGTCACGACGCGCTCGAGGAACTGCGAGCGCTCGTCCTGCTGGTCGCGACGGCCACCACGACGGTCGTCACGACCACCGTTGTTGCCGCGGCCGCGGTTGTCCTTGTTGTCCTTGTTGTTGCTGTCGGCGGTGCGTCCGCCGTTACGATCCGACATCACGCAGTCCTTCCGTCGGTGAAAATATTGTCGTTGCGCATTAGAACTTCAGACCACCTTCACGGGCGGCGTCGGCCAGGGCGGCGACACGGCCGTGGTACTGGTAACCACCACGGTCGAAGACGACGGCCTCGACACCGGCGGCCTTGGCGCGCTCGGCGATCAGCTGACCGATACGGGCGCCACGGTCCTTCTTGTCACCTTCCAGCGCACGGACGTCCGGCTCGATCGTCGACGCAGCGGCCAGGGTGTGGCCCTTGGTGTCGTCGATGACCTGGACGTGCATGTGACGGGAGGTGCGGTGCACCACGAGACGCGGGGTCTCGGGGGTACCGGTGATGTTCTTGCGCAGACGGTAGTGACGACGTGCGCGTGCGACGCGGCGGCGGGTGGAGATGTCCTTGCCCACCGGGAGGCGCTTGTTGCTTGCAGTGCTCTGTGCCATCTCTACTTACCCGTCTTTCCGACCTTGCGACGGATCTGCTCGCCCGCGTAGCGGATACCCTTGCCCTTGTAGGGGTCGTCCTTACGGAGACGACGGATATTTGCGGCGATCTGTCCGACCTGCTGCTTATCGATACCGGTGATGGAGAACTTGGTGTTTCCGTCGACCGCGAAGGTGATTCCCTCGGGGGCCTCGATGAGGACCGGGTGGGAGTAGCCGAGGGCGAACTCGAGGTTGCTGCCCTTGGCCTGGACGCGGTAGCCGACACCGAAGATTTCCATCTTGGTGGTGTAGCCCTCGGTCACGCCGACAACCATGTTGTTGACGAGGGACCGGGACAGGCCGTGCAGGGAGCGGTTCTTGCGGTGGTCGTCGGGACGGCTCACCACGAGCTCGTTGTCCTCCTGGACAACGGAGATGGGATCCGGGATGACCTGCGAGAGAGTTCCCTTGGGGCCCTTGACCTCGACGTTCTGACCGTCGATGGTGACGGTGACGCCGGAGGGAACGGCCACGGGGTTCTTACCGATTCGTGACATTGCTTCGTCCTCCTTCTACCAGACGTAGGCGAGGACTTCCCCACCCACGCCCTTCTCGGTCGCCTGACGGTCGGTCAGCAGGCCATGGGAGGTGGAGATGATCGCCACGCCCAGGCCGCCGAGGACCTTCGGGAGGTTGGTGGACTTGGCGTACACGCGCAGGCCCGGCTTGGACACGCGGCGCAGACCGGCGATCGAACGCTCGCGGGTCGTGCTGTACTTCAGTTCCAGGGTGAGCTTCTTGCCCGTCGAGGCGTCCTCGACGGCGTAGTCGGCGATGTAGCCCTCGGACTTGAGGATCTCGGCGATGTTGGCCTTGATCTTCGAGGACGGCATCGAGACACTGTCGTGGTACGCGTTGGACGCGTTCCGCACGCGGGACAGCATGTCCGCGATGGGGTCAGTCATGGTCATGAAAGTGACCTCTTGCCTTTCTCGTCACGGTTCCCCGTCCACCCGGGCGTCACCGCGCATTTGTGTCCGGCAACTCGACGCTCCCCGGACTCAGTAGTCCGGATTGCTCGCTGCCTTGTGTTCCGCGCGGCCGCAATAGGCGGTGGGCCTGCGACAAAGTGGTTCATGTTCAGAGAGTCTCGACATGCTGCGGTGTCGCGGCGCGATCCTCATCGGACGCACTCGGCCCACAGCGAGACCTGTTCACGCTACCAACCTGGGCAAACAAAGGCAAAACCGACGTCCTCCGCCCACCGCCAGCCTTCCGCCCACCCCGCCCGATCGTTGTTCCGGACAACTATGGGCGTAGGCTCTACACCTGCATCCATCTTCCGGGACACAGTGAGGACACTCCAGCGCAATGTGCGGCATCGTCGGCATGGTGGGTAACCAGCCGGTCAACCAGGACATTTACGACGCTCTTCTGCTCCTGCAGCACCGCGGGCAGGACTCGACGGGCATGGCCACCGCCGAGGACGGCGGTCACATGCACCTCTTCCACGCCCGTGGCATGGTGCGGGAGTCCTTCCGCACCCGCGACATGCGGGCACTGCTCGGCACCGCCGGGCTGGGACACGTCCGGTACGTGACCCGTGGTGCGGCCTCCAACGAGCAGGAGTCGCAGCCCTTCTACGTCAACTCCCCCTACGGCATCACCCTGGTGCACAACGGGAACCTGACGAACACCCGCGAGCTGACCACGGAGATGCGCCACCGCGACCGTCGTCACCTCAACACCTCCAGCGACACCGAGCTGCTGCTCAACGTCCTGGCCAATGAGCTGCAGTCCACCACCGGGCCGGACGACCTCAACGCCGACGGCATCTTCGACGCCGTCACCGCCACGATGGGACGCATCGAGGGCGCGTACGGCGTGATCTCGCTGATCGCCCACCACGGGCTGCTCGCCTTCCGCGACCCCAACGGCATCCGCCCGCTGGTGCTGGGCCGTCGGCGCCCGACCGCCACGGGCGGTTCGCACGCCGTGGGCGGGCACGACGAGTGGGTCGTCGCCAGCGAGTCTTTGGTGCTGGAGAACGCCGACTACGAGATCGTGCGTGAGGTCGCCCCGGGTGAGGCCGTGTTCATCACCGCCGACGGCGTGCTGCACTCGCGCCAGTGCGTCGCAGACGCCACCCTGGAGCCCTGCTCCTTCGAGTACGTCTACCTCGCCCGTCCGGACTCGGTGATGAACGGCATCAGCGTCTACGACTCCCGCCTGCGCATGGGCGCACGGTTGGCGAAGACCATCGCCGAGCACGTGCCCACCGAGGACGTGGACGTGGTCATGCCGATCCCGGACTCCGCGCGTCCGGCGGCGATGGAGGTCGCCCGCGTCCTGGACCTGCCCTACCGCGAGGGGTTCTTCAAGAACCGCTACGTGGGACGCACGTTCATCATGCCGGGCCAGGCGGTGCGCAAGAAGAGCGTGCGCCAGAAGCTCAACGCGATGTCCACGGAGTTCGCCGGCAAGCACGTCCTGCTCATCGACGACTCGATCGTGCGTGGCACCACCAGCTACGAGATCATCGCCATGGCGCGCGCCGCCGGTGCCCGCGAGGTGAGTTTCGCCTCCGCGGCCCCGCCGATACGCTACCCGCACGTCTACGGCATCAACATTCCCGACCGCGCCGAACTGGTGGCCGCGGGACGGTCCGTGCCGGAGGTGGCCCAGGTGCTCGGCGCCGACCATCTGGTGTACCAGAAGGTCGAGGACCTGGAGGGCGCGATCCTCGACGGACAGACGGACACCCAGCTCGACGGGCTGGACATGAGCTGCTTCGACGGCAAGTACGTGACCGGCTCGGTCACCCAGGAGTACCTGGACTGGGTCCGCGACAACCAGGACTCCTGAGCGCTACGCTCGGGGGCATGCTCGAACTCTTCCGCGGCCGGGTCGCACCCGGCCAGCCGCTGATCGTCGTCGCCGTCGCCTCCGAGGCCGCCGAGATGGACGAGGACGCCCCCGTCCTCATCACCGGCATCGGACGGCTCAACGCCACATTGGCGCTGACCGACTGCCTGCACCGCTACCTGCGTGCCGGCGGCCTGCCCAGCGCGATCGTCAACATCGGCACCGCCGGGGCGCTACGCCCCGGACTGACCGGGGTGCGCCGGATCTCCCGCGTGCTGCTGCACGACTTCTCCCACGACGGCGTGGCGCGCCTGACCGGACGCGACGAGTACCCGCCGATCGACCTCGGTGCGCAGGGCACCGACGGCCTCACCCTGGCCACGGGCGACGTCTTCGTCGAGGACGGCGCCACGCGCGACCGACTCGCGCAGGACGCCGACCTGGTCGACATGGAGGGCTACGCCGTCGCCGCCGTCGCCCAGTGGTTCGGGGTACCGGTCGAGTTGGCCAAGGTGGTCAGCGACTCGGCGGACGACACCGCCGGCGACTCCTGGCAGCTGGAGATGCCCGCCCTCGCCCGCGAGCTGGCCGCGCACTCCCGCCAGGCGATCGGCGGACCGGAGACACCGCGCCCGTGACTGCGGTAAGCATGTGCTAATTTCATGCCATGTTCCCGCGCCGCCTGCCGTCCCTGTTCCTCGCCGTATCTGCCGCGTCCGTCCTGGTTGCCGGCTCGCTGACCGCCTGCGGCGTCGGCGCCGACAACGGTTCCGGCACCACCGCCGAGGCGCAGGAGACGTCCTTCGACACCGCCCTGGACGACTTCACGGAGATGGCGGACGCCGGGATCACGGACCCGCACGGGCAGCGCGGGGTGTCGCACGCCGACACCGTCGGCGACGTCACCCCGATCGACGGTGACGGCAGCGACAGCAGCGCTGCGGAGGACGCCGAGCTGCCGGTGGAGCTCACCGACGCCGACGGCCGCGACGTCACCGTCGACGACGTCTCCCGGATCATCCCGCTCGACATCTACGGCACCATCTCGCGCACGCTGGCCGGGCTGGGACTGCGCGACAACATCGTGGGACGCACCGTCTCGTCGACCGAACCCAGCCTGCAGGACCTGCCGGTGGTCACCCAGGGCGGGCACTCGATCAACGCCGAGGCGGTGCTGAACCTCAACCCCTCCCTGGTCGTCGTGGACGGCACGATCGGCCCGGACGACGCCCTCAACCAGCTGCGCGACGCCGGGGTGTCCGTGGTGAAGATCAACCCGAAGCACACCATCGACACCGTCAGCGAGGACATCGACACCATCGCCGGCATCGTCGGACTGCCCGGCAACGGCGAACGTCTCGGCGAGCGTGCGGACGCGGAGATCTCCCGCGCCGTCGAGGCCATCGACGACGCGCTCGGCGACGTCTCGGGCGACCCGCTGCGCATGGCGTTCCTCTACGCCCGCGGCGACGGCGGCGTGTTCTACATCCTCGGCCCCGACGACGGCACCGACGACCTCATCGAGTCCCTCGGCGGGGTGGACGCGGCGAAGGAGGAGGGCATCGGCCAGGCCTCCCCCGCCAACGCCGAGTCGCTGGCGGACCTCAACCCGGACGTCATGGTGATGATGTCGGCCGGACTGGACTCCACCGGCGGGCTGGACGGCCTGCTCGCCAAGCCGGGCATCGCCCAGACCACCGCCGGGCAGAACGAGCGCATCCTGGCGATCCCGGACAGCCAGTCGCTGAGCTTCGGCCCGCAGTCCGGCGAGATGCTGCTCACCGCGGCGACCGCCCTCTACGGGGATGCAGCCGACAGCGAGTAACTTGGGGGCCGACAACCTCGCCCCCAACCCCCGTGAAGGTCGGTGCCACCCGTGGGTACACAGAAGGACTCCCCCGAACAGATGCTCAGCGCGCACGCGTGGCTGGAGCAGGTGGCCGAGGAGCTCGGCCTGCCGCAGGACGTCGTCCGCGCCAGCGTGAAGGACGTGCTGGACCTGACGTCCGCGGTGGCGCACCACCGTTCGCGCCCCGCCGCTCCCGTCACCGCCTTCCTCATCGGCCTGGCCGCCGGCCGGGCGGCGGGCCAGGATCAGGACCTCTACGCCGAGGCCCACCCCCGTGTCGAGCGGATCACCACCCTGGCGCTGGACGGAATCTCCGAACAGCCCTGAGGCCCTGCCGGACGCACCGCGCCGCCACCAGCACCTTCGCCGCGCGGCGCCCCGGCCGGGGCGTCCTGCGCGGGTTTGAGGCATCCCACCCGCGACTAGGATCGCTGCCATGACTAGCCTGCAAGAACCCTCCGCCCAGGTGAATGCGGTCGCCAACCGGTACGACCACCCGGACGTCAGCGAGGCGGAGAAGATCGCCACCGGCATCCCGGCCGTGATCCACGCCATGGAGCACGCGGTGCCGAACAACGCCGCCCCCTCCCTGCTGACCATCAACAAGCACAAGGGCTTCGACTGCCCCGGCTGCGCCTGGCCGGAGCCCGACCAGGCCGACCTGAACATCGTGGAGTTCTGCGAGAACGGCGCCAAGGCCGTCGCCGAGGAGACCACCCCGAAGAAGGCCGGCCCGGACTTCTGGGCCGCCCACACCGTGGAGGACCTGCGGGAGAAGACCGACCACTGGCTCGGCAAGGTCGGACGCATCACCGAGCCGATGCTCTACGACCGCGCCTCCGGCGACGGGCACTACCGTCCGGTGAGCTGGGAGACCGCCTTCGGCGTGATCGCCGAGCAGCTGCGCGACACCGCGCCGGAGGACGCGGTGTTCTACACCTCCGGCAAGGCGTCCAACGAGGCCGCCTACGTGTTCCAGCTGCTGGCCAGGCGCATGGGCACCAACAACCTGCCGGACTGCTCGAACATGTGCCACGAGTCCACCGGCTCCGCCCTGTCCTCCACCCTGGGGCTGGGCAAGGGGTCGGTGACGATGAACGACATCCACTCCACCGACCTGCTGATCTCCGTCGGCCAGAACCCGGGCACCAACCACCCGCGCGCCCTGACGGCGTTCTCGCGCTGCAAGGAGAACGGCGGACGCATCCTCGCGGTCAACCCCATCCCCGAGACCGGGCTGATGAACTTCCGCGAGCCGCAGGCCCTGGGCACCTACGTGGGTATGAAGCAGAAGCTCGCCGACGACTACCTGCAGGTCCGCCTCGACGGCGACCGGGCCCTGTTCCTGGCCATCAACAAGGAACTCGTGACCCGCGACGCGGTGGACCACGCCTTCATCGACCAGTTCACCACCGGCTTCGACGAGGTCCGCGAGCACCTGCTGTCGCTCGACGACGACGAGCTCGCCGCCGCGCACGGCATCCCGCGCGCCCAGGTGCTGTCCACCGTGGACGAGATCGTGGCCGCCGGCACCATGATCATCACCTGGACCCTGGGGGTGACCCAGCACAAGAACGCCGTGGCCACCATCCGCGAGATGACCAACACCCTGCTGCTCACCGGCAACATCGGCAAGCCCGGCGCCGGCACCTGCCCGCTGCGCGGCCACTCCAACGTGCAGGGCAACCGGACGATGGGCGTCTGGGAGCGGTCCCCGGAGAGCTTCCTGTCCTCCATCGAGGACCACTTCGGTTTCCCCGTCCCCCGCGAGCACGGACACGACACGGTGGACGCGCTGCGCGCCATGCGCGAGGGCACCAACCGCTTCTTCATGTCGCTGGGCGGCAACCTGGTGCGCGTGGTCTCCGACACCTCCGTCGCCGAGCAGGGCATGGCGTCCAACGACCTGACCGTGCACCTGTCGACGAAGCCGAACGGCTCGCACGCCTGGCCCGGTGCGAGGTCGCTGATCCTGCCGGTGCGTTCCCGGACCGACCTGGACCTGCAGAAGTCCGGGCGCCAGTCGGTCACCGTGGAGGACTCCGTGGGCAAGGTCCACGCCTCCACCGGTAAGCGCAGGGCGAACCGGAAGGAGAACCTGAAGAGCGAGATGGACATCATCTGCTCGGTCGGGCGCGAGACCTTCGGCGACGACTTCTGGCAGCCGATGATCGACGACTACGACGTGATCCGCGACCACATCGCCGCCACGATCCCCGGCTTCGAGAACTACAACGAACGCCTGGAGCACCCGGGCGGGTTCTACCTGCCCAACGGCCCCCGCGAGCGCCGCTTCACCACCCCCGACGGCAAGGCGCACCTCACGGTGAACGAACCGGACACCGTGCAGCTGCGCGAGGGTGAGCTGATGATGAACACCGTGCGCACCCACGACCAGTACAACTCCACGGTCTACGGCATGCACGACCGCTACCGCGGGATCCGCAACGGCCGCCGCGTGGTCTTCGTGCACAAGGACGACCTGCGCGAGCGCGGCCTCACCGACGGCGACATGGTCGACATCGTCTCCGACTGGGCCGACGGGCAGCGCCGCGCCCCGGACTTCCGCGTGGTGGAGTACTCCCACTCGCGCGGCGGCTGCACGACCTACTTCCCGGAGGCGAACGTGGTGATCCCGCTGGACCACACGGCCGAGGAGTCCAACACCCCGGTGTCGAAGTCCACGCCGGTGCGCCTGGAGCCCACGGGGCGCAGGGCGTCCGACATGCCTCCGATGCCGGCGTCCGAGAAGTAGAGGGGTACGCTGCGGCCCCATGGGACGGTTGATCGACAATGCGCGGGTGACGAAGGTGCGGGTCACGGATGATTCGGTGACCACCGACACCCGGGCCGACCGGCTCGCCGTGGAGGAACCGCTGCAGGTGCGGGTGGACGGCACGGACCTGACCACCACGATGCGCACGCCCGGCCACGACATCGAGCTCGTCCACGGCCTGCTGCACGCAGAGGGCGTGATCACCACAGCGCAGGACGTGGTCACCGCTCGCTACTGTGCCGGCGCGGTGGGCCCGGACAACGCCAACACCTACAACACGCTCGACGTGGCGCTGGTCCCCCAGCCGACCCCCTACATCCCGATCAGGAACGTGACCACCAACTCCGCGTGCGGGGTGTGCGGCACCACCAGCATCGACGACCTGATGAAGACCAGCCGCTACACGTTGCGGCCCGTGCACCCCACGGCACAGCAGATCGTCGCGATGCCGCAACGTCTCGGCGAGGGCCAGCAGGCGTTCCGCAAGACCGGCGGCATCCACGCCGCCGGCGCCTTCACCGCCGACGGGCGTCCGCTGGTGATCAGGGAGGACGTCGGACGCCACAACGCCGCCGACAAGGTCATCGGCGCGCTGCTGCTCACCGACCGGCTCCCCGGCGAGACGCAGGGAGAGGACGCTCCGGTCTACCTGGTGATGAGCAGCCGGGCGTCCTTCGAGTTAGTGCAGAAGGCCGTGCTCGCCGGGTTCTCCGGGTTGATCGCGGTGTCCGCGGCCACCTCGCTGGCGGCACAGATGGCTAGAGAGGCCGGCCTGCTGCTCACCGGCTTCACCAGAGACGACCGGTTCAACCTGTACTCCGGCGAGCTGGGGTAGCTTGCCCCGTGTGGGGACGCGAGCCGATTCGGTCGGCCCCGTTGTCGCGGGGTGACAGAATCGGATCGCGTTCTCACACCGCCGGGTGCCACAGCCGCATCGGCTGGTCCGTGGCGATCGCCTCGTCCTCCCTCCGGCAGCGGCGCAGTCGCCGCAGCACGAAGCGCACCGTGTCCGCCACCTCGTCGGCCACGTACCCCGGCGCCTTGTTGATGCTGAAACAGGCGAAGCGCAGCAGCAGCCAGTCCCACCGCGCCGCCTGATTGCCCTTGCAGCGGTCGTTGGTGAAACTCGAGCGTCTCGCATTACCCTCCCCGTGGTAGGCGTAACTGTCGATCTCGATGAGCACCCGCGCTTCCTTGATCATGATGTCGAAGCAGTAGCCCCTGACCATCGCATTGGCGACGATGGTGATCTCCCCGCTCTCCACCTCATCACGCAACGCCTTGGTGATGATCCTGAGCGCCTTCTTCTCCAGCCCGCTGGCGGTGCCGAGCAACGTCTTGTGACGGATGCCCTCCAGCGCCTTGCGCTCGGCGCGTGACAGATCCGCCATGTCCTCGGCCAGCCTGGCGTTGCCCTTGATGTTGTTGTAGCCGAAGTCGAGGACCCGGACTGCGGCGTCCTCGTCGTCCTTCATGAGGTCGACGGCGGTCTGCGCCGGCGTGCTCACCGGCATCCCCTCGAACATGTTCACCTTGCGCGCCACGCGCCGGCGGATGGTGATCACCCTGTCAGAGAACTGGGTGGTGGGGTGCGCCGCATGAGCGGGGTAGGCCATCGGCATCGCCCCGTACAGGAACGCGGCGGTCGCTCCGGTGTAGGTCAGACCCGGCCGCAGCAGTGCCTCCAGCACGACCTTGTCGTCGGCGACCGTGACGTAGAGCCCTTTAGCTACCTTGCGCAGTGTGCCTGCCTCAACGGCGGCGGCGATCTTGCGGCTGTTCCAGCCTGCGGCCGTCAGCTCTGCGGTCGTCCACACTTTCTTCGCAGGCCTGTCCCTCTTGTTCTGGTGCGCCATGGTGACGTCCCCTCCCCCGGATCCTCCCCGGTCGCGGCCCCCTGCCGCTCGCGGTAAGCATAGCCGGTTGCGCCCCTGCACGGATGCGGGCCGAATCTGTCGGTCCCATTGTCCCCGACCGGCAGAATCGGCTCGGGTTGTTACTGGGTTGCTACCGGGAGGCCTTCAGCTCCGCGATCTCGTCCTTCAGCGCGGCAATGTCCGCGCGGTAGAGGTCCAGACGTTCCTCGACCTCCTCGCGCGTCCAGCGCGGGGTGATCTGTTTGGTGCAGTTGGCGTCCGAGGCCTCCACGTCCACGATCACCACCCGCTCGATCACCGAGGTGATCCGTCGCTCCCCCAGGTCACGGACCTGTTCGACGAGTTCAGGGTCGTCGGACGCCTCGACGGTGCGCGCGTGCCCGAACACCTTCACCCGCGAGCGCGTCGCGAAGTCGACGAAGAAGAGGCAGACCCGTCCGTCCCTGTCGAGGTTGCCTGCGGTGACGAACTGCCGGTTGCCGGCGAAGTCAGGGAACATCAGTTGTGTGCCGTCCTTCAACACCTTCACGAAGCCGGCAGGTCCGCCCTTGTGCTGTACATACGGCCAGCCGGTGCCGGTGACGGTGGACATCATGAACATGCGCGCCTGGCGGATCAGCTTGATGTCACGGGCGTCGAGTTCACTGCCGCCACTGCCGGTGGTGTCCACCCTGTTGCCGACCCCGCGGGCCTGCTGGCGGGCACGGACGTGCTCGTCGAAGGCGATGTCGTCGTAGGTCACTGCGTCTCCAACCAGGCGTTGATGCCGCCGGGGTAGTCGGTGGCGGTGATGCCTGCGGCTTCGAGCAGCTCCACGGCCTGCGCCGAGCGCACGCCGGAGGCGCAGTACACGACCAGATCCCCGGCGTCCCCGAGCGAGCGCACCTGCGCCGGGACGTGGTCGCGCAGGACGCTGAGGGGTACGTTCACCGCGCCGGGGATGCGCACGGTGGCGAACTCGTCGGGCTCCCGGACGTCCAGCAGCGCCGCACCGTCCAGCGACGGCAGCGACGGCGCGACGGACGCGGCGCCCGGGGCGTCCTGCGTGGGAGTGGGTGTCGCGCGCACGCGCGCGGCGACCGCCGGGTCGGCGGCGACGGGGATGTACTCCCACATCCCGGTGAGCCCGGAGTAGTAGCCGATGCGTCCGGCCAGCGGGGTGCCGACGCCGGTGAGCACCTTCACCGCCTCCATCGCCATCGCCGCGCCGACGACGCCGACCAGCGGGCCGAGGACGCCCGCCTGCGCGCAGGACGGGACGCTGCCCGCCGGCGGCGGCGTGGGGAACACGTCCTCGTAGACCGGTGCGTCCGGCATGCCGAAGACGGAGAGCTGGGCGTCGAAGCCGAGGATCGACGCCCACACGTGCGGCACCCCCAGCACCGCGCAGCCGTGGGAGGCGGCGTAGCGGGCGGCGAAGTTGTCCGTGCCGTCCAGCACCACGTCCGCGCCGTCGAGAAGGGACACCGCGCAGGACGCCTCGAGGCGGTCGCGCACCACCGTCACGGTCATCTCCGGGTTGCGCGCGAGCATCTCCCGGCGCGCCGACTCCGCCTTGGGCTGCCCGAGCGCGGCGTCGGTGTGGATGACCTGGCGGTGCAGGTTGGACAGCTCGACGACGTCGTCGTCGATGACGGTGACGTGCCCGACGCCGACGGCGGCGAGGTAGAGCAACGCCGGCGAGCCGAGCCCGCCGGCGCCGACGACCACGACGTGGGCGTCCGCCAGGGCCTGCTGGGCCTGCGCACCGAAGCCCTCGAGGGTGATCTGGCGGCGGTAGCGGGCGTACTCGTGTGGGGAGAACTCCATCACAGCCCCACCCAGTCGGTGGAGCCGTCGGGGCGGTCCTGTTCCTTCCAGATCGGCACGCCGTCCTTCACGGCGGTGGCGAACTCGGCGATCGCCGTGAAGGCGGGCCCGCGGTGGGCCGCGGCGACGACGACGAGGAAGGCGAGCTCACCGATGGCCAGCGGCCCGGTGCGGTGCTCGGCCCACAGGCGGACCTGCGGGTGGGACTGCACCGTGGCGTCGGCGATCTCGGCAAGCGTGGCGGCGGCGGCGGGGTGATTGGTGTAGGTCAGGGCGCTGACCTCGTGGCCGCCGTCGTGGTCGCGGACCACGCCCTCGAAGGTGACGACCGCGCCCATCGCGTCCGTCGCGGTGGTGGCGCGGGCGTGCGCGAGGTGGTTCTCCAGGGGTTGGTGGGTGACGGCGGAGTGCACGACCACGCCGGTCTCGGCGTTCACGCGTGCGGGGTCTGGGTTCTCAGCCATGGTGGTCTCCTGCGTGGTCGGCGGTCGGGCGGTCGAGCAGCTGGTCGAGCAGGTGGTCCAGCAGCGGGTCGAGGACGGCGATGCCGTCGGCCACTCCCCCGCGTGAGCCGGGCAGGGTCATCACGAAGGTGCGTCCGGCGACACCGGCGACCCCGCCGGAGAGCACCGCGGTCGGCACCCCGGCGTCCACCCCGCGCTGCTGCAGGGCGGTGACCAGGCCGGGCAGTTCGTGGGTGAGGTGCGGGCGGACGGCTGCCACGGTCTGGTCGGTGGGGCTCACCCCGGTGCCCCCGGTGGTGAGAAGCACCGTCGGCTGCTCGTCGACGAGCGTGCGGTCGACCTGCGCGGCGATGTCGGCGTCGGCGACGACGGTGGCGTCCGGCACGTCCAGGCCGCGCCCGCGCAGCCACTCGACGAGCACGGGGCCGGTGCGGTCGGTGTAGGTGCCGGCGGCGGCGCGGGTGGACGCCACGATCACGGTCGCTCTCACACGTCCTCCCGCACGTCCCAGTCCCCGGACTTGCCGCCGGACTTCGCGAGCACACGCACGTCCTCGATCACGGCGTGCTTGTCCACGGCCTTGACCATGTCCACCACGGTCAGGGCGGCGCTGGTCACCGCGGTGAGCGCCTCCATCTCCACGCCGGTGACCCCTCGGGTCTTCACCGAGGCCTCGATGCGCACGGCCCCTGACTCCGCACCGTCCTCCTGCGCACCGTCCTCCCGCGTGAAGTCCACGGTGATCTTCCCCAGCGGCAGCGGATGGCACAACGGGATGATCTCGGGGGTCTTCTTCGCACCCATGATCCCGGCGACGCGCGCGACCGGCAGGGCGTCGCCCTTCGGCAGGCCCTCAGACAAGCCGTCAAAGATCATGTCGAGCACGTCGGTGCGGGTGCGCACACGCCCGGTGGCGACCGCGGTGCGGCTGGTCTCGTGTTTGGCGGTGACGTCGACCATGTGCGCCGACCCGTCCTCGCGGACGTGTGTGAGGTGATCGGGGTGACTCTCCATACCGTCACACGCTACCCCGACCTACACTTGTCATCATGCTGGAGATCCACTATTTCGCCGCGGCGCGGGCGGCCCGCGGTGCCGCACAGGAGACGCTTGCGCCCGAGCACGACCTGGCCTCGCTGCTCGAGGTGCTGGGCAGCCGTCACACCGGGCTCACGGCCGGCGGGATGAGCCTGTCGCAGGTCTTCGAGCGCTGCAGTTTCCTCGTCGACGGACGCTCGGTGGCCCGGGAGGACGCCGCGACCACGTCGCTGGACGCGGTGTCGCGGGTGGACGTGCTGCCGCCGTTCGCGGGGGGATAGATGGACGTGCATGCGGTCGTCGTCGCCGGTGGTGCGGGCTCCCGCCTGGCCGCCTCGGCGCCGGACGGGACGCCGGCGAAACCCCTGCTCGTCGGACGCGACGGCGTCCGCCTTATCGACGTGGTGCTGGACGCCGCGGCGCAGGTCGGGTGTACGCGCAGGGTGGTCGTCGCCCAGGTGATGGACCTGCCGCAGGACGTGACCTTGGTGCGTGAGGACCCGCCCCTGTCCGGTCCTGCGGCGGCGCTGGCCACCGGGGTGGACGCGCTCGGGGCCGCTGAAGGCTCCGGGGATGCTGTGTTCCTGCTCGCCGGGGACCTCGTCGCCCCGGCCGCCGCGATGGCCCGGTTGCTCGGGACCTACCGGAGGACCGGTGGCGACGGGTGTATCGCCGTGGTCGGCGGACGGCGTCAGCCGCTGCTCGCCCTGGTGAGCCTCGACCGGCTGCGCGCAACCATCA
The DNA here is from genome assembly GCF_052379185.1 of Corynebacterium sp. AOP12-C2-36. Classification (NCBI taxonomy): domain Bacteria; kingdom Bacillati; phylum Actinomycetota; class Actinomycetes; order Mycobacteriales; family Corynebacteriaceae; genus Corynebacterium; species Corynebacterium sp. AOP12-C2-36. The sequence continues at coordinate 148,744 of NZ_JBQSYJ010000005.1, forward strand.
CCGGCGACCTGCGCGACGCCCCGGTCCGGGCCGTCCTACGCGGCCTGGACCTCACAGAGGTCGGCGAGGCCGACGGGATCGACGCTGCCACGGCGGCGGACGTGGACACGTGGGAGGATGCGGTGGAACACGGATACGGCGGTGAGAGGTCATGAGCGGACACACGATGGACCCGGTGGGCTGGGCGGAGACCCGGCGGCGCATCGTCGCCGCACTCTCCCCGACCGGTGAGCTACGCGCGGCGGTGACGAAGCGTCCTGCCCCGGGCGACGTCCTGCACACTGCGGTCACCGCGCCGATGGACGTGCCGCACTACGCGTCCTCGGCGATGGACGGTTTCGCCGTGGCAGGCGACGGCCCCTGGCGGCTGCTGGACGCCCCGGCCGTCGGCGCGCAGGGACGCAATGTGCACATCACCGGCGGCACCCTCGCCGACGGTGAGGCGCTTCCGGCGCTCACCGGTTCCCTGGTGCCCGACGGGGCGACCGCGGTGGTGCGCGCCGAGGACGCGCGCGTCACCGATGACACGCTGACGGCCACCACCCCGCCCGCCGGCCGGGACATCCGCCCCGCCGGGCAGGAGTGGTCGAGCGGCGAGACCCTGGTGGACGCCGGGGTGCGGCTCACCGCCCGCCACGTGGCGATGCTCGGCGCGTGCGGCGTCGACACCGTGGAGGTCACGCCGCGCCCGACCGTGGCGTGCGCGTTCACCGGCAACGAGGTCATCACCCACGGTCTGCCGCGCCCCGGGGAGGTGCGCGACGCCTTCGGCGTCTCCTTCCCCGCCCTGCTGGACGCCTGGGGTGCGGAGGTCGTGGGCACCCAGCGTCTGCCGGACGACCCGGTGGCCGTGGAGGACTGGCTGCGGCGTCCCGAGGTGCTCGGCGCCGACATCGTGGTGCTCACCGGCGGGTCGGGACGCTCCGGGCAGGACTTCGCCCGCCGCTTCATCACCCGCGCCGCCGACGAGGTGCTCGCCGAGGAGATCGCCTGCCGGCCCGGCCACCCCACCCTGGTCACGACCAGATCGCCGGTGCAGAGTGCTGGATCAGGCACCCAGCTGGTCATCGGCGTGCCGGGCAACCCCTTCGCCGCGCACGTGGCGCTGCACAGTTTCGTCGCCCCGGCGGTGGCCGCGCTGCTCGGCGCCGGTGACACGGTGGGGACGCGCACCGGGACCATGGCCGTGTCGATCGAGTCGATGCCCCGCCAGCGGGTACGCCTGCTGCCCGCCACCAGTGCCCCCGGCGAGTCTGATGCGCCCCGCCTCACCCCGGCGCCGGGCGCGCACTCGCACATGCTGCGCGGCTACGCCGCGGCGGACGTCCTGCTCGTCGTCCCGCCGCAGGGTGTGGCCGCCGGCGACGAGGTGGAGTACGTGGAGCTGTAATTTTCAGTCCCGGTAGAGTTCGCCGCCGCGGCTGCTCCCCCGGTTCAGCCACGCGTACACCACACCGATGAGCAGGCCGCCGCCGATCATGTTGCCGACGAGCGCCATCGCCCAGTTCACCGCCACATTGCCGAGGGTCAGCGAGTCCAGCACGCCCGCCCCGGCGGCGAAGCCGTCGCCCAGGCCGAAGAAGGCCAGGGTGAACAGGGAGAAGTTCGCGATGAGGTGCTCCAGGCCCAGCACCACGAACACGGCGATGACCATCTGGGTCAGCAGGAACTTGCCCGCGTAGTCCTTGATCATCAGCCCGCCGACGATGGCGATGTTCACCACGAAGTTCGCCAGCACCGCCTCGACGAGCACGCCGGACGGACTCTTCGTGAGCTTGCCGTCGGCCAGCGCGGCGATGAGGTGGTCCACGCCGATGCCGCCGAGTTTCGCCGACTGCCCGAGCATCACCGCGATGACCACCGCGCCGACGAGGTTGGCCAGCACCGTCCACAGCACGATCGCGGTGGCCCGTACCCAGCCGATGTGGTGCCGGGCGGCACCGTAGGCCATGAACATCATGGAGCCGGTGGCCAGTTCCGCGCCGAGCTGCAGGGTCATGGCCAGGCCGATGAAGAACAGGAAGCCGAAGACCACCGGGCCCAACCCCGGGGCGAGCTGCTCCACGGCGTTGCCGGACACCGCGGCGAAGGCCGTGCCGAGGGTGAGGTAGGCCCCGGCCAGCACGCCGCGCACGGTGTAGCGGGGCAGGTCGTCGCCGAACAGGGCGGTCTTCTTGGCCACCGCGGCGTCGGCGGCGGTGTTGAACGCCCCGGCCAGCGGTTCCTTCTCGGTTCTCGTCTCGGTAGTCGTCGCCATAGGGTGTTTGTACTCCAGCACCGGGGTCCGGTTTGACCGGCACACCTGCGTTCACCTGCGAAAGCAGGACGTTGACCTGCAGCCCGCGCCGTGGCGATCGGTGACGCCGAACGACCGTTCGCAGATTCCGGCCCGCAGCCGCCCCCGTGGTATCCCCCTGGCTCAGCTGACGGTGGCCTCCGCCGCAGCGTCGAAGGCGGCCGAGAGCACCGGGGCGGGACGCGAGTCTCGGCGCACCAGCGCGAGGTCCAGGCGTACCTCCGGTTCCACGATGGGCAGCGTGGTCAGCCGCGTGGTGCCCACCGCCGGGGCCGGGACCACCACCGCCCACGTGCCGGTGCGCGCCAGGGCGAGCAACGACTCCACCGAGGTGGCGTCCACGCCCGGGGTGACCTGCACACCCGCCTCGCCCATCACCCGGTCGAACTCCTCACGGGCGACCATGCCGCGCGACAGCAGCGCGGTGGGCAAGGAGGCCAGCTCGGCACCGGTGACCTGCCCGCCGAAACCGTCGAGCAGGCCGGGGCGTCCGACGGCCACGAAGCGGGTGGTGCCCAGGGAGGTGAAGGTGAGGGCGGGGTCGTGGCGTCCGGCGCGGGCGGCGCTACCGTGCGGGTGCACGATGCCGGCGTCGAAGTCGTGGTCGAGCACCCGGGTCACGATCTCCTCGCTGGTCAGCCCGGCGACCAGGTCCACGCGCAGGGCGGGGTGCTCTCCGACGAGGTTGGACACGATGCCGGCGGCCCGGTCCGTGCCGGACGGGATGGTGCCGAACCGCACCGTGCCCTCGAGGTTGCCGCGCCGGTGGGCCAGGTCGAGGCTCAGGGAGCGTTGCTCGGACAGGATGCGCCGGGCGTAGGCCAGCACGATCTCACCCTCCTGCGTGATCCCCTGGAACGCGGACTTGCCGCGGTTGACCAGTGGGAAGCCGACCTCGGCCTCGAGTTTTCTGATCGCCTCGGACAGGGTGGACGTCGACACGTAGCAGGACGCGGCGGCGTGACCGAAGTGCTGCTCGCGGGCGAGCGCCTCGAAGTAGGTCAGCTGGGTCAGGAGCATGTCGTCGACGCTACCCCTTCCTCCTCCTGACCAGTGCGATCCCCCCGACCACCACCACGTACAGCCCGATCAGGGTCAGGCACGCCCCCAGCGCCCGGTCCATGTCGTTGGCGCTGAGGCCGAGCTCGACGAGCAGCGGGATCGTGCGGGTCTCACCGGCGACGTTGCCGGCGAAGGTGAGGGTGGCGCCGTACTCCGACAGAGCGCGGGCGAAGGAGAGCACCACGCCGACGGCCATGCCGGGCCACGCCAGGGGCACGAGCACGCGGGTGACCGTCTGCCAGCGGCTCGCACCGTCCAACGCGGCGGCCTCGGTGACCACCGTGGGGATCGCGCGCAGGGCGGTGGCCGTGGTCGCGACGAAGAACGACAGAGCGACGAAGACCTGCACCACCACCACGGCCAGCGAGGTGTAGGCCACGTGTAGGCCGAGGCCCTCGAGCCACTGGCCGACCAGGCCGCGGCGTCCCCAGAAGAACACCAGCGCCAGGCCGGAGACTACCGGGGAGAGCACCAGCGGGGCGAAGATCACGACCTGGACCACGTCGCCGCGGCGCGGGTGCCGGCGCAGCAGCTCCACCAGCCACAACGACAACGGCAGGCCGAGGACCACGCACAACACGGTGGCCACCAGAGCGGTGGACAGCGACAGCGTGAGCGACTGGACGGTGGCCGGGTCGGTGACCAGTTCGACGGCCCGGGCCCAGGGGATGTTCAGCAGCAGCGCGACCAGGGGGCCGAGCAGCAGCAGGACGGAGAGCAGGGCGACACCGGCCACCGCCGCCGGCACGGCGGTCACCGGGTGCGAGCCGGTGTTACGAGCCTTACGGGGTGTCGAAGCCATAGTCCTCGAGGATCCCACGGGCGGTGTCGGAGGACAGCCACTCGAGGAACTCGCCGGCGACCTCGTTGTCCTGCCCGTCGACGGTCAGCGCCGCCGGGTAGGCGTTGGGCTCGAGGTCGTCGTCCAGCTCGACGACGGTGATCTCCTCGCCGGAGTTCTTCTGCAGGGCCATGGCGTCGGTGGCGTACATAAAGCCGGCGTCGACCTCACCGGTGGAGACCTTCGTGGCGACGTCGCTGACGTTGGCCTCCTCGGACACCGTCCAGTTGGCCAGGTCGTAGCCCTTCTCGTCGAGGAGTTCGTGGGCCAGGGTGCCACAGGGGACGCCGTCGGCGCAGACCGCCAGGCGGGCGTCGGCGGTGGTGGCCAGGTCGTCCAGCGCGGTGATGTTCGCCGGGTTGCCGGGGGCGGTGGCCAGCACCAGCTGGTTGGTGGCGATGACCTCGGGCTCGGCACCGTCGAAGGCGTCGAGGGCGAGGGCGTCGTCCATGTTCTTCTCGTCGGCGCTGATGAACAGGTCGGCGTCCGCCCCCTGGTCGATCTGCTGGACCAGGGCGGAGGAGCCCGCGAAGTTGTACCGGATATCGACGCCGTCGCCGTCCCCGTCGCCGTGCTCCTCGGCGAAGGCCTCGGCAAGTTCGTCACCGGCGTTGTTCAGCGAGGCGGCCGCGAAGACCTGCACCGGCGAGGTCTCGGAGCCGTCAGCGTCCTCGGAGCCGGAGGTGGAACAGGCGGCGGCGAACACCAGGCCCCCGGACGCGGCCAGGACGGCCGTGGTGCGAAGGATGCGGGTCGTGAGTGCTGACATTGTTCTTCCGTTCTGCCGTGTGGTTCTCCTCTGCCGACGCCGAAGGCGCGCATCCTCGTCATGCTAGCCGCGTGCGCTCCACGACGCGCGGCCGGGAACCACGCCTACCGGCCTGCGGCTCCGGACCGGCGTTCGGAGCTGCCGCACGCCCGTCATTCACGCACGCACCCGGGTTCACGGTAGACAGGGTGGAGAGACAGGCCCGAACGACGGGTCTACCATGGCAGAACACAACAACGAGCACCCGAAGGAGGAGGCCCCCATCACCGCAACGCTCGCGTCCGTCCGTCCAGAGGCCGGCCTCCGCCTGACCGACCGCTGGGGACGCACCGCCGACGACCTGCGCATCTCGCTGATCGACAAGTGCAACCTGCGCTGCAGCTACTGCATGCCCGCCGAAGGGCTGCCGTGGCTCAAGAAGGACGCCCTGCTCACCGCGGACGAGGCCGTGCGCCTCGCCGACATCGGCGTGCGGGTGCTCGGCGTCAAGGACATCCGGTTCACCGGTGGTGAGCCGCTGGTGCGAAAGGACCTGGAGGAGATCGTCGCCGGGGTCCGCGCCCTCCACCCGCACGTGCCGATCTCGATCACGACGAATGCGATCGGTCTGGACAAGCGGGTGGATGCGCTGGTGGACGCCGGCCTGACCAGGGTGAACGTGTCCCTGGACACCGTGGACCGGGAGACCTTCGCCGAGGTCACCCGCCGCGACCGCCTGCCGCAGGTCATCGCCGGGCTCGAGGCAGCCAAGGCCGCCGGCCTGGAGCCAGTGAAGATCAACGCGGTGGCGATGCGCGGGGTCAACGACCACGGCGTGCCGGACCTGGCGCAGTGGTGCCTGGAGCGCGGCTACCAGCTGCGGTTCATCGAGCAGATGCCGTTGGACGCCGACCACACGTGGGCGCGCGACAACCTGGTCTCCGCCGAGGAGATCCGCGCACGCCTGTCGCAACGCTTCGACCTGGCGTCCGACCCCACCCCGCGCGGCTCCGCGCCGGCGGAGCTGTGGGAGGTCCGCGACCGCGGTGCCGCGGCGTCCTCCCCCGCGTTGGGGAAGGTGGGCATCATCGCCTCGGTGACGGAGTCGTTCTGCGCGGCGTGCACGCGCACGCGCATCACCGCCGACGGGCGGATCCGGACGTGCCTGTTCTCCCAGCAGGAGACCGACCTGATGCACCTGCTGCGCGGCGACGCCGACGATGTGGAGGTCGCGCAGGCCTGGGCCACGGCCATGTGGGGCAAGCCGCGGGCCTACGGTTCGGACGCGGTCACCCTCAACGACCCGGAGTACGTGCAGCCCGAGCGCACGATGAGCGCGATCGGCGGCTGAGCGGGGCCCGTTTCTAGAACCAGCGGATACGTCCGCGCAGGATACCGCGGTAGGCCACGGCGGCGAGGGTCACGATCAGGGCTCCGAACATCACCGGGGTGAGCACGAACTCCCAGTGCTCGTGGGAGGTCATCATCACGATCGGCAGCACCGCCGCCGGCGGGTGCAGGATGCGTAGCGCGCACATCAGCATCACCGCGATTCCGGTGACCAGGCCGATCGCCCACCAGGACGTGGGCAGCACGTAGTCGGCCAGCACCGCCACGACCGCCACCACGAGGTGTCCGCCGAGCACGCTCATCGGCTGGGACACCGGGGCGGCGGGCAGGACGAAGACCAGCACGCAGGACGCCGCGAACCCGGCCATGAGCAGCGGGTGGCCGATGGCCTCGGTGAGCAGACCGAGCACGCAGATGACCACGGTCACGGCCGCCCCGGAGACCAGCAGGGCCGCCGGGGTGAACTTCGGCTGCGTCCTGGCGAAGAATCCGATGAAGGGGTTGTGCGGGTGCGGCGGCGTCGACATGCGTACAGGGTACTTCCCCGGGGTGGGGCTAGCGGTCCAGAGGATGGATCTCCACGAGCGCTCCGGCAGCCACCGTGGCCCCGGCGGGGATGCGGATCAGGGCGTCGGCGGTGACGGACTGGGCCAGCAGGTGTGAGCCCGCGCCGCCGACGGGGCTCACGGTCAGTTCGCCCTCGCACACCTGCATGCGGCCGCGCAGGTAGCGGTCCTTGTCCGCCAGGCCGTCCTCGGCGGCGGTGATCCTGGCGGTGACCGCGCAGGGCGCCTCGCCGAGGGCGGGGGCGACGAAGAGCCGGAAGCTCACCGCCGTGGACACCGGGTTGCCGGGCAGGCAGATCACCGGCACGCCCTCGAAGCGGGCCAGGCCCTGCGGGCCGCCGGGCTGCTGGGCGACGTGGCCGAACCAGGCACCCGGGGTGTGCTCGAGGGTCTGCCGGACGACCTCGAAGGCGCCGTGGCTGATGCCGCCGCTGGTGACCACGGCGTCCGGCTCTGCCTTGGTGATGGCGGCCGACAGTGCGGCGCGGAAGGCGTTGGGGTTGTCGGTGGTCTGCACGGTGCCGGCGACGTCGATGTGGTGGACGTGGCACAGGGCGCGCAGCATCGGGCCGTTGGCGTCGCGGATGGTGGCCGCCCCGGGGAGCTGCGCCGGTGCGTCCTGCCCGGCGGTGACCTCGTCGCCACCGGTGCAGATCAGCACGCGTGCGGTGCGCGTGACCGGCACGGTGGTGAGTCCCTGCGCGGCGGCGACGCCGACGGTGCGGGGGTTGACGGTCTCCCCGGCGGGCACGAGCAGGTCGCCGGTGCGGATGTCGGTGCCGCGCAGCCGGACGAACTGTGCGTCCGGCGTAGCCGGAACTGTGACCTGCGCAGCGCCGAAGTGCGCGGGTTCGCACTTCTCCACGGGTACGACGGCGGCGGTACGGGCGGGCAGGCGCGCGCCGGTCATCACCGGCACCACGGCGTCCCCCACCGCCCCGGTGGGCAGGACGTCGCGGGGGTCGGCCCCGGCGGCGACGGTGGCGTCGACGGCGAAGGTGCCGCCTGCCAGGTGGGCGGCGGCCAGGGCGTAGCCGTCCATCTGGGAGTTGTCGAAGCGCGGTGAGTCCTCGACGGCGGTGACGTCCGCGGCGAGGCGACGTCCGAGGGCCGCGGCCGGGTCGACGTGCTCCACGGGCCGCTCAAGGAGGAGTTCGCCGAGGAGCTCACGGACGGCGGCGAGGTGTTCGTCGGGGGTTCGTGCGCTGTGGTTGGTCACAGCGGCGACACTACCGGTAGGTGGCGCTCAGCACTCGCCGTGACTACACGTTCGCCTCGGCGAATCGGGTCCCCGGGCGGTGGTAGACACCCCAGGCCACCAAGGCCATCAGGACGTACGCGGCTGCGAATAGCCAGAAAGCCACGCTGAAGTCACCGGTGACGGAATCCGAGAGGTTCAGCACCTGCGGAATGGCGAAACCTCCGAAACCACCGATCGCCCCGATGAATCCCAGTGCCGCGGCACTCTTGCGCTCGTGGCCGACCGGGTCGTCCGACGGGACGGAGAGCTCAAAGACCGTGGGAATCATGCGGTACACAGGACCGCGCGCCAACCTGGTCAGGTCCATCAGTAGGTAGCCACAAAACAGAATATCCCAAGATGCGACGCTATGACCACGGTGAACAGCGTCAGCCAACTGCAAAACCACGATGCGTGCCGGTGTGCCGACATTCAGAACACCTACCCGGAGCGGACGAATGTATCCCAATCGCAAGACGGAAACCGAGAGGTCTAGAAGAAGACCGAAAAAACGAAGAAATTGCGACCAACTATCGAATTATAGTCGCGATACGAGGTAACGGCCACGTAGCTATTGTCAGTAGCGGCAATACGCGCAGTTGGCGCGTTATCTCTCAGCACTTCGGTTACATCCTGTTTCATGACTTCACTTACAACCGGTCTCATGACTTCGTTGACAGGTAGCAGTCGTTTCAGAATCGGGCATACCAAAATCACTCACACCCGCTCTTCGTCGTCAGATCATCACCTACGATCCCACCGATCCCGAGGCTCCAACGATCTCACAGTTCTGCCGCAGTCTCGGCATCAGCCGTCCCTCGTTCTACAAAGTCTGGGACCGCTACCAGGCGAAGGCAACGCGGCACTGCACCCCCGCTCACCGGCGGGGGTCAGCGTGTCCACCATAAGGGGGTCGAATCCCTTGACTACAGGCCGCCAGTTGGGGTCCGCGACAAACTCATCGGAAGCCAGGCCCTCGCGGCCTAATCAACAAACATAGCACCCTCTACAAAACCCGGGGCTTGACAGATTGTCAATGAAGTGATGATTGCCGAGGTGGCAACGAAGTCATGAGAGCCGTCGTTAACGATGTTCCGGTATTGGTTGTCAATGAAGAGATGAGAGAGGCTCTAAACAAACCGCAAGGATACAGCATACCACCTACGTGGACTACCGATACCAAAAAGGGCTACGCGTGTATAATTATACTCGCGCCTACAACAGGGAGAACCACCGAAACACCGAAGAGGTAGACAATATTGTCTACCTATCGTAAAACACCTGAATTATTCTCGAAGTCATTCACCGAATAGTCAGAGATCAAAATATATCGCAGTGGACTACTTACCTAGAGGCCGATGAGCTTAACAGACACGATCGTACCTACAGGATTTCGGCTATAAGATCAGCATCGGAGTCCCGCGCGATCAGCATAGCCACAAACCTATAGCAAAGAGCCTTGGGCCGCATCGGAAAATTTACTAACTTTTCTTAGCCAGATAAAGGAAGTAGTCCTTAATAGAATATTCCTGATCTCCGCGCTGCCAAAATAACATTACAAAGCGAAACGCGGTAAACAAAAAAGCCATCGCCGCTAGAATAGAAATAGTGCAGGGGATGCGCCAGTAGGGCATGTCCGAAAGGTCGACATCAAAGTAGTTAGCACGTTCGATATAGAATGACATAATCATCGCCGACGGCGGGGCCAGAACTAACCAAAAATAGGAAAAGCGAACTAGCGGCAAAACCCCATAGTGAACACTCAATTGTGACCGCACATAGCGCACAGCTTGCGCGTCACTGTGATTCCACTCTATACGCTTAGACGTTTCGTGCTGGCGTGTGGTCTCTCCGCCGAAATACCGCAGACCCATCGCCTTGTTCGAATAGATCTGAAAACGCCGGATCTCCGAATCTTCGACCCGTCGTGGCCCGATCCGGCAATATCGGGAGATCAAGAACCCCAACATCAACCCGACCATCAACCCCATATACATTTCATTCTGACGCAAGTCGCGGAACAAATTGTATGTCTCAAAAGAGTCCTTAGCTTCGCCAAGAACCTCGGGGTAGGGGGCTAGCACATAGACCGTCGTAATAGCGATCGCCAGTAACGCCCCCAGCATCAGACGAAAGTATCCCTTTTCGTACTGGGTCAAGGTTTGTGATTCTAGGTCAAGACGCAACCATGCAATCCCCTCCCGTAATGACCCATCACGATTCCAAAGTCGATCACCTGAAGGTTCCGAAGGAGGAAGTGCCGCAATTCGCCGAGCGGGAGAAATACTAAACGCCCGAATTACGATGCCCAGTGTGGCAGCAATACTCAAGGCGACAATCGACGAAAGTAAATAATTAATGACCATCCCCCTAAAAATATTCCAACCCGCTGACCGGCGACAGTTTCAATAATCCGGTCATCCGACCGATTGCACCCGATCTAGGGCAAGTTGATAGAACGCATAAGTATCAAGCCGGCAGCTGACCCTACACCCCAAAAGAAAGAAGCGCCGCCCCACTACGCCATTCAGGCGGAGCGAGGCGACGCTAAAACGCACCGGAGAAAATCGGCGCTGCCGAGGGACTACTTCTCGGCGTTCTGGCCGGCCTCGAACGGGAAGCCCAGCTCGCGCAGCAGCGCGCGGCCTTCCTCGTTGTTGGTGGCGGTGGTCACCACGGTGATGTTCATACCGCGGGGACGGTCGATGGAGTCGACGTCGATCTCGTAGAACATGGACTGCTCGTTGAGACCGAAGGTGTAGTTGCCGTTGCCGTCGAACTGCTGGTCCGAGAGACCGCGGAAGTCGCGGATTCGGGGCAGGGCCACGGTCAGCAGACGGTCGAGGAACTCCCACATGCGGTCGCCACGCAGGGTGACGCGGGCGCCGATGGGCATGCCCTCACGCAGCTTGAAGTTCGAGATCGCCTTCTTGGCCTGGCGGATCTGCGGCTTCTGACCGGTGATCAGGGTGAGGTCCTTGATGGCACCGTTGATCAGCTTGGAGTCGCGGGCAGCCTCGCCGACACCCATGTTCACGACGACCTTGGTCACGCCGGGGATCTGCATGACGTTGTCGAAGTTGAACTCGGTGTTCAGGTTCTCCCGGATCTCGCCGCGGTAGCGGCTCTTGAGACGGGGGGTGTAGTTGTCGCTCATCAGATGTCCTTCCCGGTGCGGCGGGAGATGCGGATCTTCTTGCCGTCCTCATCGAAGCGGAAGCCGACGCGGGTGGGCTCGCCGTCAGCGTCGAGGACCATCACGTTGGACACGTGGATGGGGGCCTCCTGGGTGACGATGCCCTCGGACTCGGCGCCACGCTCGGGCGCGGAGTTCACGACGTGCTTCTTGATGCGGTTGACGCCCTCGACCAGGACCTTGTCACGCTGCGGGAAGGCCTCGATGACCCGACCCTTCGCGCCCTTGTCCGGACCCGAGATGACCAGGACGGTATCGCCCTTGTGGATCTTCATGGGTTAGATCACCTCCGGTGCGAGAGAAACGATGCGCATGAAGCGCTTGTCACGCAGCTCGCGGGCGACCGGCCCGAAGATGCGGGTACCGCGGGGGTCGGTGTTGTCCGCACCCTTGATGAGAACGGCAGCGTTCTCGTCGAACTTGATGTAGGAGCCGTCCGGACGACGGGTCTCCTTCTTGGTGCGCACGATGACAGCCTTGACGATGTCACCGGACTTCACGTTTCCGCCGGGGGTTGCTTCCTTGACGGTGGCGACGACGATGTCGCCGATACCGCCGGAGCGTCGGGTGGAGCCGCCGAGCACGCGGATGACCAGGATTTCCCGGGCTCCGGTGTTATCGGCGACCTTCAGACGCGATTCCTGCTGAATCACTTCTAGTCTCCTTGTAGACCTAGTAGTTCTGTGCACGTGGGATTACCGACCCTCACGTGCGCGGTCCGTGCCTCTTCGTGGTCCAGCCGGTCGGCGGTCCGGTCCGCGCGGAGCGCACCGGAGCGACCTGTGGACCACAGGCAACCGCTCAAGTATGCCACCAGCAACGCCACGGGCCAAACCTGACTTCCCCTCCCCCTTGAGGACACCGTCGGCGCGGCGGTTGTCGCACGGCCGTCGCGCCGTTGCCCGCAGCCACGCCGGATCGCCGAATTACCCCCGCCCAGTACCCTATGGGGTACGTCACAGTAACGCCCGAAACTGTGTTCTGCTCACTTTCTGCACAGTCGGGAGTTACGTCACATTCATCCGCTGTCGCCGCAATGGACGATGCCCAGAGCCGGGCCGATGCGAAGTGGACGACACGCGGTCGCCCAGTTCCCTACCAGTAGTTTCGCAGCGCCAGCCACGCCGTTGATAGAACATCGCAGCACGCCATTTGAATCGTTTAGATCGCGGCCGGCTCATACCCGGGGGCGTAGACGCGCGGACTCAGGTAAGCCTCCAATTACATTTCACATCGGAACATAGGGGTAGTGAAACTGTTTTACCCCGCGACAAGCCCCCTCCCCGCTGGTAACTTCTCTCCCGAACGGCGGGACCTCCGCCCTCGACCGGAGACCTGACGCTCCGGCCGATCACCCCAGTTCAGTGAGGAAACACACTTTCATGACCATCAAGAAGAGCCTGTTCGCCGCGGCCACCGCCACCACCCTCGTCCTCGCCGGCACCGGCCTCGCCTCCGCCCAGGACACCGACGGCAGCCTGCCCACCGCCGGCTCCCTGTCCGCCAACAACACCAACGAGGACGGCGAGACCACGGGCTCCGCGATCGTCGAGTCGGTCTCCGGCTCCGCTCTCTTCGAGCCGTCCGAGGAGTGCAAGGAAGTCGACGGCAAGGAGGTCTGCACCGATGGCCCGAGCACCATCGAGTCCTCCACCGAGCTCCTCGGCATCGTCAACGACTTCGGTGGCGCCGTCGCCGGCTCCATCACCCTGATCCCGGACATCTATGACGCCATCCAGACCTTCCAGGAGATGGTGGACGGCTTCGAGCTCCCCGCCGTCCCGAACCTCCCCTTCTGAATCTGACACCGCCCACGCGGTAGACAGGTCCCCCTAGAGGGTCAGAAGAAGCTGAACGGCCCCGACCACTCGGTCGGGGCCGTTTCGCATGCCTACACCCCCGAACGAGGGGCGAGCTCCTCAACGCCGGTCCAACTCCCGGTCACCTGCGCCACCGGGACACTGCAGTGCATACCCCCACCCCCTACGTTTACGATCATGCCCGTCATCATCGACACCCTCGTACCCTGCCCCGTACCCCCGGCCCGACACCGACGCCTCCAGGCCACCTCACACCGCTATACCCTCCCCCGCATTTCGCTTTGACCAGTGCGAATATATCCCTGCCCGGAGAAAACCGTTCATGCTACGTTCTGCTTTGTCCCCCTCACCACCGATCCTCAAGAGGAGCGAAACAAGCATGAAGACCCGTAAGACTCTCCTGACCGCAGCCACCGCCGCCACCCTGGCGATCGCCAGCACCGGTGTCGCCTCCGCACAGGAGGACCTGCCCGACGAGACCGGCAGCACGGGAAGCTCCGCCTCCAACGACGAGTCCGGCAGCGCTCCGACCTCCCCGTCCGCTGAGCTGTCGAACCAGCGCGACGTCCTGGGCTCCATCACCGGCGCCGACGCCCTCGGCTCCTGGACCGACGGACAGTTCGACTACGGCAAGGCCTCCGAGGCCCTCGCGAGCCTGGCCGCCGGTGGCGCAGCCGTCGCCACCCTCGCCGGTGCCTACACCGCCGTCGTCAGCGCCTCCGACGCCTTCCAGGGCGTCCTCGCCGACAGCCAGGGCTTCATCGAGAACCAGATCGGCTAAGAGCCCGAGCGCCGACTACTTAACACCCCGCCCCCTCCGGCGGGGTGTTTCTGCATGTCAGAACGATGCAACTACACCCGATCGGGGCAGCATAAGATCTCCCTGTGGACCTTTCTTCCTCGATACAACATGATAAGAGGCGGAACGAACACGTCAGCTACACCACCTGGCGTAGCTGGACACTGACACAAGAGGAATCCCCATGAAGCTCAAGAAGTCACTGCTCGCCGGCATCACCGCCGCCACCCTCGCGATCGCCGGCACCGGCATCGCCACCGCCCAGGACGGCAGCCTGCCCGGCTCCCTGTCCACCTCCAACGAGACCGAGTCCAGCGATCTCAGCTCGATCACCTCTTCCCTCGGCGAAGGCTCCTCCGAGGGCTCTTCGGAGGGCTCCAGCGAAGGTTCCGCCGAGGGATCCTCGAACATCGACATCGAGGCGTTCCTCGATGACATCTTCGGCGACGACGGTGTCCTCGGCTCCTTCGTGACCGACGACGACGGCACCTGGCTCGATGGCGTCAAGGGCATCACCACCGTGATCAGCCTCATCACCGCCGCCGTCGGCCTGGGCAGCCTCGCCCTCTAAGGAGACCCCGGCGGGTACTCCCCGCCGCCCCCTCCCCCGACCCCTGCTTTCATTGCGTGAGTCTCACCCAAGATCTAAGGTGAACCTATCCTCGAGCGTGGATGCAGGGGTCGAGCCATGCCTCCACGCTCGTTCCGACGAGTGAAAGGGGCCCGATGACGACGGGAACCACCGATGTTGCCGCGCCACCCGGCCCATCCGCCACCTCCCGACTGCGCAGACGCCGGCTCCTCGGCCTCCTCGGCCTCACCGTCCTGCTCGTCGTCGGATTCCTCCTCAGCCTCGCCTACGGCTCCCGCGTCATCCCCACGGACGTCATGCTGGACTCCCTGCGCCAGCTTCCTTCCGCACTACGCGCCGACCAGATCGACGACCCCGATCTCCAGGTCATCGCCGAACTCCGCTTCCCCCGCACACTCATCGGCGTCATCGTCGGCGCCGGACTCGGCGTCGCCGGCGCACTGATCCAGGGGCACACCAGAAACCCGCTCGCCGACCCCGGCATCCTCGGCATCTCCTCGGGTGCTGCCCTCGCCGTCGTCGTCAGCTTCGCCGTCTTCAACGTCTCCGGCACCGCGGCCACCGCCGCCTGGGCCTTCGGCGGCGCACTGATCGCCACCTGCGCCGTCTTCGGCCTCGCCTCCGTCGGCGGCGGCAACGTCCACCCCCTGACCCTCATCCTCGGCGGCGCGGCGATGAACGCCGTCCTGCAGGCCATCATCAGCGCCTTCGTCCTCACCGACGAGAACAACCTCGACCGGATGCGCTTCTGGACCGTCGGCTCCGTCGCCGGACGCGACATGACGATCTTCTGGGGCGTGCTGCCGATCATCATCATCGGCCTGATCCTCGCCTTCGCCACCGGCCCGCAGCTCAACCTCCTCAACCTCGGCGACGACGTGGCCACCGCCCTCGGCGTGAACACCAAGGTTGCCCGCCTGATGGGCATGGTCATCATCGCCCTGCTCGCCGCGGCCGCCACCGCCGCCGCCGGCCCCATCGCCTTCCTCGGCCTCGTCGTCCCCCACCTGGTGCGCTCCATCACCGGGCCGGACTACCGGTGGATCCTGCCGTACTCCGCGCTCGGCGGCGCCACCCTGCTGCTCTACGCCGACGTCCTCGGACGCCTCGTCGCCCGCCCCGGTGAACTCCAGGTCGGCATCGTGCTCGCCTTCGTCGGTGCCCCGCTGTTCATCTACATGCTCGTGCGCAGGAAGGTCGTGCAGCTATGACCCGCAACGCCGACACGCGCACACGCACCAAACGCACCTACGTCCACGAGGGCTCGGTCCCCGGGCGTCCCGCCTTCCGGCTCGGGGCACTGTCGATGGTCTGGCGTCCCCGGCAGTTCGCCGTCTCGGCGGCCCTGGCCGTCAGCGTCGTCCTGCTGCTGCTGGTGTCCATCTGCCTCGGTGACTACCCGCTGACCCCGATCCGCGTGGCCGAGGTCATCGTCTCCCGCCTCTTCGACGCCCTGCACCTCACCGGCCTGCGCGACATGATCGTGGAGCCCTCGCGCATCGAGGAGCTCGTGGTCTTCGACTGGCGCATGCCCCGCTCGGTGACCGCCATCGTCGTGGGCGCCGCCCTGGGACTCTCCGGTGCACTGACCCAGTCCGTGACACGCAACGCCCTGGCCAGCCCCGACATCCTCGGCATCACCACCGGTGCCTCGGCCATGGCCGTGACCATCATCGTGCTCGGCGGCGGGGCGTCCGGCGGACTGGTCGGCTGGCTCTCCGGCGTCGGCATCCCCGTCGCCGCCCTCATCGGCGGCCTGCTCACCGGCCTGGCCATCTGGCTGCTGGCCTACCAGCGCGGCATGGACCCCTTCCGCCTGGTGCTCTCCGGCATCATCATCTCCGCCCTGCTGATGGCCTACATCTCCTTCCTCATGACGCGGGCGGACCTGCGGGACGCCACCACCGCACAGATGTGGCTGTCCGGCTCGCTGAACGCCTCCAACTGGACGCGCGCCATGCCGGTGATCCTCCTGGTGCTCATCGGCGTGCCGGTGTTCGCCTGGATCTCCTTCCAGCTCATGGCCAGCATCCTGGGCCCGGACGTCGCCCGCTCGCTGGGCCAGAACGTCACCGGTGTGCAGGTCGCGCTGCTGGTGTTCTCCGTCGCCCTGGCCGCCGTCGCGGTCTCCGCCGCCGGCCCCATCGGCTTCGTCGCCTTCGTCTCCCCGCAGATCGCCCAACGGCTGTGCGGACGCTCCACCCCGCCGCTGCTGGCGTCCGGCCTGTTCGGCTCCTGCCTGCTGATCCTCGCCGACATGGCCACCCAGTCGATCCTCCCCGTCGAACTGCCCGTCGGTCTGCTGACCTCCGCCGTCGGCGGCATGTTCCTGATCTACCTGCTCATCCAGAACAACCGGAGGGCCTCCACCGAATGAGTACCCAGAAGAGTCTCCAGACCAACACCATCAGCGCCTCCGGCCTCACCGTCGGCTACGGCAAGGCCGACCCGATCATCAGCGACCTCTCGCTGAACATCCCCGGCGGCAAGGTGACCACCATCATCGGGCCCAACGGCTGCGGCAAGTCCACGCTGCTGCGCTCCCTGTCCCGCCTGCTGCCCTCGCGCACCGGCGACGTCCTGCTCGACGAGACCGACATCGGCACGATGAAGCGCAAGGACCTGGCGAAGATCATCAGCGTGCTGCCGCAGTCCCCGCTGTCGCCTCCCGGGCTGATCGTCTCCGGCCTCGTCGCCCGTGGACGCCACCCGCACCAGAGCTGGATCCGCCAGTGGTCCTCCACCGACGAGGAGGAGGTCATGGCCGCCCTCGAGATGACCTCGGTGGCCAACCTCGCCGACCGTCCCGTGGACTCCCTGTCCGGCGGACAGCGCCAGCGCGTGTGGATCTCCATGGTCCTGGCCCAGCAGACCGAGGTGCTCTTCCTCGACGAGCCGACCACCTACCTCGACCTCTCCCACTCCATCGAGGTCCTCGACCTGGTCCGCGAACTCAGGCGGCGCCTGGACCGTACGGTGGTCATGGTCCTGCACGACCTCAACCTCGCCGTGCGCTACTCCGACCACCTCGTGGTGATGCGCAACGGTGCCGTGGAGGCGGCCGGCAGCCCCGGTGAGATCATCACCTCCGAGTTGCTGGCCGACGTCTTCAACCTGGACGCCGTGGTCATCGAGGACCCCGTCGTCGGGGGTCCGCTGATCGTGCCCTCCGCCCCGCCGGAGACCGGCGACCACCTCACCTCACCGTAAAAGACACCGTAAGAGAACAAGGAACACCACACCATGGCCACCACACCCGCCACCGCCGTCCGTGACATCCAGCTGCGCGAGCACCCGCGCCGCGACGCCACCGAGGACACCGAGCCCGCCGACGACTTCGGCGGCCGGCTCATCCAGGTCACCGTGACCGCCAACGAACTCATCGCCTCGAACCTGCGCCGGCTCACCCTGGCCTCCCCGGACTTCCGCGAACTCGAACTCACCGGCCCGGACGAGTTCTTCGGCCTCCTCATGCCGCAGGACGGACGCGACTTCGAGCCCTTCGACACCGCCGGACGCAACATCCGCGCCGCCGTCGCCGACATCGAGGAGGACGTCCGGCCCGGTCTGCGCTGGTACACGGTGCGTCACCTGCGCCAGGACGTCGGCGAGATCGACGTGGACGTGGTCATGCACGACGACCACCCCGGCCCCGGCGCCACCTGGGTCAGCGAGGTCTCCCCGGGCGCGACCGCCGGGGTGTGGCTGTGCAACGCGATCTGGATCCGGCACGCCGAGCGCCCGCTCTTCGTCGCCGACCCGTCGGCCGTGCCGGCGTTGCTGACGATCCTGGAGTTCACCGCCGACCACCACCCGGACGACCTGCACCGCTACCACCTGGTTATCGTCGCCCACTCCCCCGAGGACCTGGAGGGCGGGATCGCCGAGGACTGGTCGGAGAAGGTCGCCTCACTGCAGATCATCTACACCTCCCCCGGCATGGAGGCCGAGGCCGTGACCCGGCACCTGCACGAGGCCGCCTCGATCTCGCACCCGTGCACCGCCGCCCAGTACGTGTGGGCCAGCGGGGAGGTCGGCATGACCAAGGCCGTGCGCGGTGTGGCCGTGGACGACTGGGGCGTGGACACCGCCTTCGTCGACTGGGTCGCCTACTGGATCGAGGGCAAGCCCCGGCCGTGACCGCCCGGGTTCAGCGTGCGCCCCACACCTGCTCGACCTCGTCGAACAGGGCCGAACCCTGCGGGCCGTGCAGGGCCAGCTGGGTGAACACCACCAGCACCTCGCCGGTGGCCGGGTCCACCCGCCCCCACGTGCCGGCCGAGCCGGCCCACCCGTAGGATCCGTCCGGGCGTACGCTGCCGCCGTAGCCCCAGCCCTGACCGTCCACGTCGGTGAGGAAGAAGCCACCCATCGCCCGCTGGGCGTCGTCGAGATGATCGGTCATCATCGCGCGGACCAGGTTCTGCGGAAGTACCCGCACCCCGTCGAGTTCCCCACCGCCGGCGAGCATCCGGGCGAAACGCACCCAGTCACCTACCGGGCCGATCAACGCGCCCGCCCCGTCCGGGAAGGACGGCGGTGCGGCGTGCACGCCGTCCGCGGCGTCCACCAGACGCACACCGTCCGCCGAGTCCACGTAGCGGGAGGCGAAGCGCGGACGCCGCGCGGCGTCCACCCACCACGTCGTGTCGTCCATGCCCAGCGGCGTCAGCACGCGGGTGGCCGTCAGTTCCTCGAGTGAGGCCCCGCCGACGCGCTCGACGAGCAGGCCCAGCAGCGTGGCACCGGTGTTGTACGTCCACCCCTGCCCCGGCTGGTGCGCCAGGGGCATCGCCGCGGCGGCGGCGAGGTACTGCTCGCGCGACACCTCCCCGTGGTGGCCCTCCTGCAGGTCAGCGAACAGCCGGACGCTGTAGAGCGCCTCGAAATCCGGGATGTAGCCCAGCCCACCGCGCAGGGTGAGCAGGTCCTCCACCGTGGCTTCACGGTCACAGGCCACCGTCTCGTCCAGGGCGCCGGTGGCCTCGACGAGCACGCACGGCTCACCGAGCTCCGGCAGCCAACGGGTCACCGGGGTGTCCAGGTCAAGCAGGCCCTCGGCGACGAAGGTCAACGCCACCGCCGCGATGACGGGTTTGCCCAGGGAGTCCCAGAAGAACAGGGTGTCCGGCGTGACCTGCGTGCCGGACGCCAGGTCCTGCACGCCCACGGCCAGCACGGTGTCCCCGGCCTCCCCGCCTACCCCGCCGGCGACGACACCGCCGGGCAACCGGCCGTCCGCCACCCTCGCGCGCATCAGCGCGGCCACCGACTCTGCAGAAGTGCTCATGTCAGGAGTGTGCCACAACCCCCAACTCCCCCAGCAGGCGCTCGCGCAGATCCCCGTCTGCGCCTGCACCGTCCGTACTGTCCGTGCGCAGGTCAAGACTCAGCCACCCGTCGGTGAGCACCACCACCCGGTCTGCCAGGGCGATCGCCTCGTCCACGTCGTGGGTGATCATCAGCACCGACGGGCGGTGCCGGGCGACCAGGTCGCGCAGCAGACCGTGCATCCGGATCTTCGTCAACGCGTCCAACGCGCCGAAGGGTTCGTCGGCCAGCAACAGCTCCGGCTGGCGGACCAGGGCACGGGCCAGTGCGGCGCGCTGCTGCTCACCGCCGGAGAGCTCCACCGGCCAGGCCCGTTCCCGCCCGGCCAGGCCGACCTCCTCCAGGGCGTCGGCCACGGCCTTCTCCGTCGCCCGCCCGGCGGCACCGGTGGACGGCAACCCGAGGGAGACGTTGTCGGCGATGCGCAGCCACGGCACCAGGCGCGAGTCCTGGAAGACCACCGACACCCGCTCCGGTACGGCGACGACCCCGTGCCCGGCGACGTCGGCGTCCAGCCCGGCCAGAGCACGCAGCAACGTGGACTTGCCGGACCCGCTGCGTCCCAGCAGGGCCACGAACTCGCCCGGCGCGATGTCCAGGTCCACCCCGGCGAGCACGTCGCGGGTGCCGTCGAAGCTGCGGTGCAGGTCACGGACACTCAGCTGATGGTTCGTCGCCATGTCAGCGCCCTCCCTCCGACAGTGCGGATGAGCGCGTCGGCGGCCACGCCGAGCACGGCGTAGACCACCAGGCCGACCACGATGATCTCGGTCTGCCCGTAGTTCGACGCCAACGTGATCATGTACCCCAGCCCGGAGGTGGTGTTCACCTGCTCCACCACGACCAGGGCCAGCAGCCCCGCGGTCACCCCGTAGCGCAGCCCCAGGATCACCCCGGGCAGCGCGCCCGGCAGGATCACCCGGCGCAGGAACTCCACCCGGCCCAGCTCCAGGGTGCTGGCCAGCTCCACGAACCGCCGGTCGATCGAGCGCAGCCCGTCGAAGGTGTTCATGTACACCGGGATCAGCGTGGCCAGGGCGATGGTGGTGATCTTCATCTCCTCGCCGATGCCGAACCACAGGATCAGCAGCGGCATGAGCGCCAGTGTGGGGATCGAGCGTTTGACCTGCACCGGACCGTCGATCAGCGACTCACCCCACCGCGACAGGCCCGCCAGCAGGGCCAGCGCCACACCGGCGGCCACGCCCGCGGCGATGCCGATGCCGGCGCGCGTCAGCGAGGCCACGAGCGACTCCTGCAGGCGCCCGGAGGCCACCAGCTCGCCGAACGCACTCGCGACCTGCCAGGGTGCGGCGAGGATGCGCGGGTCGATCAGGCCCGTCGCCGAGCCGACGACCCACGCCGCCAGCAGGACGAGGACGCCGACGGAGCCGCGCGCCCGGCGCGTGGCCCGCCCGGGGCCGTAGCTGCGCCGCACCGGGCGCACGTCGGTGCCGGTGCTGCCGGACGCAGCGTGCGGTGCGTCCTGCGTCGGTGGTGTCCCCGCCGGCGGGGAGGTGGTGGGTTCCAGTGTGGTGGTCATGACGACAACTCCTCGGGTTCGAAGCGACGGTCGTAGAGGTCCTCGACGTCGATCTCGGGGTGGTCCTGTTCCTCGGACAGCAGGTCGGCGGTCTCCTGGTGTTCGGCGATGAGGTCGTCCCAGGTGTCCGGCACGGCGAACTCGCCCTGACGCTGCACCACGTAGTCGGCGTCCTGCTCCGACAGGCCCTCGTGGTCGACGAGGTAGGCCTGCGCGTACTCCTCGCGGTGGTCGTTGATCCACAGGTTGAGCTTGTCCCACACCTGCGCGTACTGCTTCAGCGCCGCGGTCTTCTTCTCGTCCTGCAGCGTCGACGTCGGCACGTACAGGTGCCAGGGGTCATCCGGTACGCCCGGGGCGACGGTGGACGCACCGTCCTGCGCGTACTTCGCCAGGTAGGACCGCGCCTGCTCGATGCCCAGCGGGGCGACGTCCACCTCGCCCTTGGCGATGACGTTGACGAAGGTGTCGTCGGTGCTCTGCAGCTCCACGAGGTCCACGTCGTCCTTGCTCAGCCCGGCCTCCTGCAGCACGCGCAGCACCAGCGCACCCTGCGCCTGGCCCGGGCTGTAGGCGATGCGTTTACCCTTCAGGTCCTTGATGTCGGCGACGTCCGCGCCGGGTGCCACACCCAGCTCGTAGGTGGGGCGCTCCAACGGGTCCACGGTGCGGCGCGCCGAGACGATGCGCACCGGCTCATTGGTCCAGGTGGCGAACAGCGGCGGGATGTCGGCGACCGCGCCCACGTCCAGCGCGTCGGCGCGGAAGGCCTCCAACGTCTTCGGCCCGCCGTCGATGTTCGCCCACTCCGGGGTGAAGTCCAGCTCGTCGATCAGGCCGGACGCCTCCAGCGCCGTCTGCGTGCGCGGGTCGCCGATGCGCAGGACGGTGTCCTCGTCGACCTCGTCGGAGATCGCGGCGGTCTCGTCGTAGTCGGCGTCCCCGGTGCTGTCCGACACCGCGTTGCAGCCGCTGACCGCCAGGGCGCTCGACGCGACCACGGCGGTGAGGGTGGTCAGCGTGGTGCGGTTGGTGCTCCGTCTCATGCGCTCCTCACCTCTGCGTCCTGTGCCTTCTCCGCGAGCGACGGGCCGTGGTTCGTCACGGCGAAACCACGCCGACGCACCGCCGGGATCACACCCTCACCCACGTGGTAGGTCTCCTCCAGGTGCGGGTAGCCCGACAACACGAACTCGGTGACCCCCTCACGCTGGTACTCCACGACCAGGTCGGCGACCTCCTCGTAGGAACCCACCAGTGCCGTGCCCGCCCCGCCGCGCACCAGACCCACACCGGTCCACAGGCCCGGGTGGATCTGCAGCGCGCGCACGTCGTCACCGCGGTGGAAGGACGCCCCGCGCCCGTGCAGTTCGGCGATGCGCCGCTGGCTCTCCGACTCCGAAGACGCGATGGCCTCCTGCGCGGCACGCACGTCCTCCTCCGAGACGTGGGTGAGCAGCTGCGCCGCGGCGTCCCACGCCTGCTCCGAGGTCTCCCGGGCGATCACGTGGACGCGCAGCCCGCCCCGGGCCTCCGGCACGGCGCGCAGCTTCTCGCCCACCTCGGCAGGACGCTCCCCCCAGGTCAGGTACGTGTCGGCGTGCTCGGCGGCGACCTGGAGCGCCTCCGGGGACGAGCCGGAGAAGTACACCGGCGGCACCGTCGCCGGACGCACCGGCAGACGTGCGCCGCGCACGTCGACGTGGCGTCCTACGTAGTCGACGGGGTCGTCGCCTTCCCCGCTGGTCCACAGCCGCTTCCACACCTCGAGGTACTCGGCGGTGCGCTCGTAGCGCTGCACCTTGTCCAGGCGGTCGCCGCTGGCGGCCAGCTGCACCGGCTCACCACCGGTGACGACGTTGAGGTTCAACCGGTCGCCGGACAACCGCTGGAAGGTGGCCACCGACTGCGCCTCCTTCAACGCCGACGCCAGCCCCGGACGCACCGCGACCAGGAACTTCAGCCGCTCGGTCACGCCCAGCAGGCTGGTGGCGATCAGCCACGGGTCCTCGCACCACAGGCCCACCGGGATCAGCACGCTGTCGAGGCCGTTCTGCTCGGCGGCCAGCGCCAGCTGGGTGAGGTAGCGGGGATCGACCGGGCGGTCCGGCAGACCGTCGCGGCCGTTGGCGGCGACGCGACCACCGGGCCCGCCGCCGACCACGTAACGGGAGTCGACGAAGGGCGGCAGGTACCAGTGGAAGGTCAGTTCGGGTTCACGGTCGGGTTCATCATGTGTTGGCATGGCCCGAGTGAACCACTCGGTCTACTCCGCACCCCAGGCTTCCGCTCCCCCTGAACCGAATGAGGGGCGCCCGTACTGCCGCCAGCCCTAGTGCCCGGTGTACTCGCGCCAGTGGGTGGCGAGCAGCTCGTCGTCGATGAGGGTGTTCTTGCCGGCGCGCACACCCAGCACACCCATCAGCAGGGCGATGACCACCAGGGCCACGAGGATCCCCGTCCAGTCGCCGGTGTGCCCGTGCACCAGGCCGATCACGAACGGTCCGATGCCGGCGATGAAGTAACCCATCGGCTGCACGAACCCGGACAGCCTGGCGGTGACCAGCGAGGACCGGCTGCGCGCGGTGATCAGCGCGATCGCCGTCGGGAAGCAGAACCCGCCCAGGCCCAGCAGCCCGGCCCACAGCAGCGGCGCGGCCGTCGGCGCGAGCAGCACACCCAGGTACCCGCCGGCGGTGAGCAGGGCGAACACCAGCGGGAACGGTGCGAGACTACGGGCCCGGTCGATGACGGTGGGCATCACGATGCCGCCGAGGATGTTGAAGGCGCCGATCATCGCCAGCGCCACACTGCCCACGTCACGCGACACCCCGGAGTCCACGTAGATCTGCGGCAGCCAACCCATCTGCAGGTAGGCGTTCATCGCCTGCACGCCGAAGAACAGGGTGAGGAACACCGCCGTCGGCGACCGCCACAGCGAGGTGCGCGTCAGACGCTCGACCTCCTCCTCCGTCGGCTGCGGCAGCGCCGAGGGGATCGTGTCGGACGGCGCGGACGGCGCGGACGGCGCGGACGGCGCGGCCGCCGCAGCGTCCTGCTTCTTCGTCGCGCCGGGGAAGTCCGAGCCGGTGCGCAGGGCGACGACCACCCACACCAGCACCTGCGCCATGCACAGGAAGGCCCACACGAACAGCGCCCAGCGCCAGGCGTCGTCCCCGTCGAACCACAGCGCCGACAGCGGCCCCACCGCGCCGGACACCCCGAGCAGGGCACTGTAGACGGTCATCAACGCCACCGTGCGGCGTCCGCCGTAGTTCTTCGCCCACGCCGGGATCAGCACGTTGCCCAGCGCGATTCCCGCCACGACCAGGCCGGTCAGGGTGATGAACACCGCCATGGAGCCGACCCACGGGCGTGCCACCAGGCCGACCAGGGAGACGACCATGCCGATGAGGATGGTGCGGCTCAGGCCCATGCGTCGGGCCAACGGCACGGCGCACAGGCCCATCACGCCGAAGAGCACCCCGGGCAGGGCGGTGATCAGCCCGGCATACGAGCTGGAGGTGCCGTAGGCGTCGAGCACGTCGGAGAGCACCGGGCCGAGCGAGGCGATGCCGGCGCGCAGGTTCACCGCGGCGACGGCCACGGCGACGAACGCCAGCACCACCGGGATCACCGGTCCGCCGGGCAACCTGCCGCGCCTCTGCGTCCGGTCGCCACCCTGCCTGTCGTCCGCCACCGTCGAAAAACCTCCTGCTCAAGAAATGCGCGCTGATACCCGACGAACCATAAGCGCCCGTCAGAACCCCTGCAAACCTACTCCCCACCCGCCGTGCGCAGGACACCGGGCACGTGTAGACGCACCTGCCCTGCCTTCTACCGTGCCGCGTCGTCCCCGGTCAAGGGTTCGCCACGCATCGTGGCGAAGGGTGTCGGACCCCGCGGGCGGCACCCTACGGTTCCGGGGCATGACAAGCACACACGACACCAACAGCACCCCATCCATCGCGATCATCGGCGCGGGCCTCGCCGGCGTCAACGCCGCCCTGGCCTTCCACCGCGAGGGCTGGGCGGTGGACCTCTACAGCAACCGCACCCGCTCCGAGCTGCGCGACGAGGTGCCGGCCACCGGTACCGCGATCCTCTTCGGCGCCTCGCGCACCCCCGACCGCACCATCACGACCGACCGTTACGCCGGTACCGCCGGAGACCCCGCCACCGAGGCCGCCGCCCACTTCACCGCGAGTTCCGTCGGCATCGCCGGGGCACCGCCCGAGGCGTCCTTCACCGCCGGGTTCACCTACGAGGCGCAGTCGGTGGACCCCCGCCTGCGCGCCGACGACCGGCTCGGCGAATTCCTCGCCGAGACGCAGGACGGCGCCGACGGCACTGCCGCGAGCCGCTTCATCGTCGAGGACGTCACCGCCGAGTCGTTGGACGCCGTGGCCGCCGGCCACGACCTCACGTTCGTGGCCACGGGCAAGGCCGGTCTCGCCGACATCTTCGACACCGACACCGACCGCACCCCCTACGACTCCGCCCAGCGGTACCTGCTCACCGTCACCGCCCAGGGCCTGCCGGCCGACCACGTCTTCGCCGGGCGCGGCAGCACGGTGCCCGGCGGACTGCTGTCGCTGCACGAGGAGGGCGAGGTGTTCGTGGGCCCGCACCTGCACAAGGACGGGGAACGGGACACCTGGGTGATCCTCGCCTGGGCGCGCCCGGGCACCGCCACCGAGGAGGCGTTCCGCTCCGCGGTGGACGCGGACACGGCCCTGGACGTCCTGCAGGACCTGCACCACCGGGTGTTCCCGGACGTCGCCGGGGACCTCGACTCCCTGCGCCCGCTGGACTCCGACCCGCACTCCTGGCTGAAGGGTGCGGTGACCCCGCGGGTGCGCCGCCCCACCGCCCGCACGTCCGGCGGCCACCTCGTGGCGACCCTCGGCGACACCTCCGTGGCCGTGGACCCCATCGCCGGGCAGGGTGCGCAACTGGGCACCTACCAGGTCGCCGCCCTGCGCGACGGGCTGCGCGAGGCGCTGGAGAAGGACGAGGCCTGGGACGAAAACCTGCTCGCAGACCTCTTCGAGGCGCACTGGGACAACCACGCCGCGGCCGGTGTCGCGGTGACCTCACTGTTCCTCGGCGACCCGGAGTACGCCGAGGTCGCCCAGGAGTTCTTCACCTCCTCCCCCGGCGACCCGGCGGCGGCGAGCACCCTGTTCAGCCTGTTCTCCGACCCGTCGCCGGCGCTGCGCCTGCGCACCGCCGGTGACGTGCGCGAGCTCGTGGCGTCCTTCCGCGAGGTGGCGGCATGAGTGGCGGGCGCATCCGGTTCAACGCCTTCGACATGAGCTGCGTGGTACACCAGTCGCCGGGGCTGTGGCGCCACCCGGACGACGAGTCGCACCGCTACACCGACCTGACCTGCTGGACCGACCTGGCCCGCACGCTGGAGGACGGCCTGTTCGACGGCGTCTTCCTCGCCGACGTGCTCGGCGTGTACGACCTCTACGGGGCGTCGCCGGACGCGGCGCTGCGCGCCGGCGCGCAGGTGCCCGTCACCGACCCGCTGCCGCTCGTCGCCGCGATGGCGACGGTGACCGAACACCTCGGCTTCGGGCTGACCACCGGCACCGCCTTCGAGCACCCCGTGCCCTTCGCCCGTCGCGCCAGCACCCTCGACCACCTCACCGGCGGGCGCCTGGGCTGGAACGTGGTGACCGGCTACCTGCCCTCGGCGGCGCAGAACACCCAGTCACACGGCCAGCTCGACACCTTCGAGCACGACGCCCGCTACGACCACGCCGACGAGTACCTGGAGGTGCTCTACAAGCTCTGGGAGGGCTCCTGGGAGGACGACGCGGTGCGCGCCGACCCGCTGACCGGCATCTACACCGACCCGGCCAAGGTCCATCCCATCAACCACCACGGCAAGCACTACACCGTGCCGGGCGTGCACGTCTCCGCGCCGTCGCCGCAGCGCACGCCGGTGGTCTTCCAGGCCGGGGCGTCCTCCCGCGGCAGCACCTTCGCCGCCACCCACGCCGAGGCCGTGTTCGTCGCCGCACCGACGAAGGAGACGCTGACCGCGGTGGTCGACAACCTCACCGCCAAACTGCAGGACGCCGGACGCTCCCGGCAGGACGTGGTCATCTACGCGCTGCTCACCGTGATCACCGACGAGACCGACGAGCTGGCGCAGGCCAAGGCCACCGAGTACCGCAACTACGTGGACCCGGAGGGGTCCCTGGTGCTGATGTCCGGGTGGATGGGCGTGGACTTCGCCGAGGTGGGGTTGGACGCACCGCTGACCGACCTGGGCCCGGCGGCCTCCTCGAACGCGATCCAGTCCGCGGTCGCGGCGTTCCAGCAGGCCAGCGGTAGCAGTACCGGAAACGGTACCGGCGGCTGGACGGTGCGCGACCTCGCGGAGTTCGGCGGCATCGGCGGGCTCGGCCCGGTCGTCGTGGGCTCCGGCGAGAGCGTCGCCGACGAGCTGGAGGACTGGGTCACCACCACCGGGGTCGACGGCTTCAACCTCGCCTACGCCGTCACCCCGGGCACCTTCCGCGACGTCATCGAGCACGTGGTGCCCGTCCTGCAGGACCGCGGACGCTACCCACGCGAGCACCCCACCACACCCACCACCCTGCGCGACACCCTCTTCCGCCGCGGCGACCGGGTCCCCGACAACCATCCCGCCCACGCCGCGCGAACCAGCCACCTCCCCCGCACCGAAGGAGTCCGATCATGACCATCTCCCCTGTCTCCCCCACCGCCCCGACCAGCACCCCGAACAGTTCGGCACCCAGCGACGAGCAGCTCGCCGAGGTCTTCCGTCCGGCCTTCGAGCGCATCGCCGAGGGCGCCGCCGACCGCGACGCCCGGCGCGAACTGCCCACCGAGGGCATCCGCCTGCTGCGCGACTCCGGCTTCGGGACGCTGCGCGTGCCCGTCGACCGCGGCGGCTTCGGCGCCTCGCTGCCCCAGACGTTCTCCCTGCTCACCGACCTCGCCGCCGCCGACCCGAACCTCACCCAGGCGCTGCGGGTGCACTTCTTTTCCGTGGAGGGCTTCCTCGCCGCGCTGGAAAGTCCTGACGGCTCTGATGCCTCCGCCGCCTCCGCCGCCGAGAAGAGCCTCAGCGACGTGGTGGACGGCGTGCTGTTCGGCAACGCGATCTCCGAGCGCGGCGTCGGTGCCGCCGAGCGCTACCAGACCAGGCTGACCAGGCAGGACGGCACCGGAGACTACCTGCTCAACGGCACGAAGTACTACAGCACCGGCAGCCTGTTCGCCGACCGGATCGTGGTCGCCGCGGACCTGGACGGTGAGCGGGTCACCGCCACGGTGCCCGTCACCGCCGCCGGCGTGCACCAGATCGACGACTGGGACGGCTTCGGCCAACGCCTGACCGGCTCGGGCACCACCATCTTCGACAACGTCACCGTGGGCCCCGACGACGTCGCGCCGCGCGGCTACGGCACCGGCGGCAGGACGCCCGACACGTCCTACCTGCAGCTGTTCCACCTCGCCGCGCTGGCGGGCATCGCCCGGCGCGCCGCCGACGACGCCCGCGACCGCGTCCTGGCCCGCGACCGCACCTACACCCACGCACCGGCCGACGTCCCGCGTGAGGATCCGCTGGTGCAGGCGGTGCTGGGCCGGGTGGACGCCGCGGCGTTCACCGCCCGCGCCACCACCCTGGCCGTCGCCGAGGCGGTGGCCGTTGCCTTCAACGGCACCGACGCGCAGATCGACGCCGCCGAACGCGCCGCCGCCCGGGCGCAGGTGTCGTTGATCCCGCTGGTGCTGGACGCGGTGACCGAGATCTTCGAGACCGGCGGGGCGTCCCTGGCGTCCGACACGTTGAACCTCGACCGGCACTGGCGCAACGCGCGCACCCTGGCCGTGCACAACCCGGCGGTGTACAAGCAGCAGGCCCTCGGACGCTACGCCCTGACCGGCGACGGCACCACGCTGCCCTACGCCTGGAGCGCCGGGGTGCGCGGGGTCGTCACGCCGTAGACCTTCCATTCACCCCTTTGGCGAATCATGGCCCCGAGAACAGACCACATGGTCTACTCGGGGTCGTCGCACGTTGAGACCATCCCCCACACACCATCCCCCGTCAGGAGAACCACCGTGACGTCCTCACTCAGCACCCACACCGCCAGCGCCACCCACACCGCCACCCACACCGCCACCCACTCCGCAGCGGCCGACCCCACCGCGCTGCGCAGTGCGTGGGCGTCGATCCCCACGCCCATCACCACCGTCGCCGCCGTCGTCGACGGCCACCCCGTCGGCCTGATCGTCGGCTCCTATGTGGGGCTCTCGCTGGACCCCGCACTCGTCGCGGTCAGCGTGCAGAAGAGCTCCCGGACCTGGCCGCTGCTGCGCAACGCCGGGCACCTCGGCATCTCCGTGCTCACCCGCGCCCACCAGGCCCACGTCCGCCAGCTCGCCGGCCCCGTCGAGAAGCGTTTCGACAGCGTCGGCTGGAGCACCGACCGCGACGCCGTGCTCGTCGACGACGCCGTCGTCCACCTCACCGGCCACATCGTCAACGAGTACGACACCGGCGACCACGTCACCGCCGTGCTGCAGATCGACCGCGTCAGCGAGGAGGCCCCCTCCGAGGTGCCGCTGGTGTTCCACGGCTCCCAGGTCACCGTCGTCGGCGAACTCTGACCAACTAGACCAGGAAAAGAAGACAAGGAGGCGCACCCATGTCCACCGCCACCACACCTGCACCCCAGGACCTCCAGTTCGCCTACTGGACACCGAACGTCTCCGGCGGCCTGGTGGTCTCCGAGGTCGAGCAACGCACCGACTGGGGCATCGACTACAACCGCACCCTCGCGCGCACCGCCGAGCAGGTCGGCTTCGACTACGCCCTCACCCAGGTCCGCTACCTCGGCTCCTACGGCGCGGAGTCCCAGCACGAGTCCGTCAGTTTCTCCCTGGCGCTGCTCGAGGCCACCGAACGGCTCAAGGTCATCGCCGCGGTCCACCCCGGCTTCTGGCAGCCCGCGGTACTGGCCAACCTCGCAACCACCGCCAGCGAGATCCACGGCGGACGCTTCGCGCTCAACGTCGTCTCAGGCTGGTTGAAGGACGAGTTCCAGAAGTTCGGCGAACCCTGGCTGGAGCACGATGAACGCTACCGTCGCTCCGCGGAGTTCCTGCAGGTCCTGCGTAAGATCTTCACCGAGTCCCCGGCGGACTTCCAGGGCGACTTCTACCGCCTGCACGACTACGCCATCAGCCCGCGGCCGCAGGTCGCCCCCGAACTGTTCCAGGGCGGCAACTCCACCGCCGCGCAGGCCAACGGCGGACGCCACGCCGACTGGTACTTCATCAACGGCGCCCGCGTCGACGAACTCGCCGCCCAGATCGACAAGGTCCGCCACCACGCAGAGGCCGCCGGGCGCGAGACGAAGATCGGCGTCAACGCCTTCGTCATCCTGGAGGACACCGAGAAGCAGGCGCACGACAAGCTGCGCCACATCGTCGACAACGCCAGCCGTCCCGCCGTGGAGGGCTTCCGCCAGTCGGTGAAGCAGGCCGGCCAGTCCACCGCCGACGGCCAGGGCATGTGGGCCAACTCCACCGTGGAGGACCTGGTGCAGTACAACGACGGTTTCCGCACGGGTCTGATCGGCACCCGCGAGCAGATCGAGGAACGCATCGACGAGCTGCGCCGCATCGGCGTGGACCTCGTGCTCACCGGTTACCTGCACTTCCAGGAGGAGGTCGAGCGCTTCGGCACCGAGATCATCCAGCCGTTGCGCGCCGCCCACCCCGCAGATGTCCCCGCGTAGCAGCGGGCCGCGTCAGCCGCGTCAGCCGCAGCAGACGCGTCAGGCGCTCGTCGCCGACGCGGTCGAGCGGCTGCGGACGTCCGGCCTGCTCGCCGCCACGGTGCCCGCCCGCCTGGGCGGGCCCGAGCTGCCGGCCTCGGTGATCGCCGAGGTCCTGCGCATCCTCGCCTCCGGGGACGGTTCGTTGGGACAGATCCCGCAGAGCCACTTCGTCTTCACCCGCTGGCTGTTCACCGGCACCCACCCGCACGCCGAACGCCGCTGGGCCGACCTCCTGCGCGACGGCACGCTGGTCGCCAACGCCCAGGCCGAACGCGAACCCACCGTCCTGCAGGGCGGACGCCTCACCGGCGAGAAGATCTTCTGCACCGGCTCCGCCTACGCCGACGTCCTCGCCGTCACCGCCCGACGCCCCGGCGAGGACCACCAGTCCCTGGTCGTCTTCCTGCCCGCCGACACCGCCGGTATCGGCATCCTCGACGACTGGGGCGAGCGCTCACCGCTCGGCCAGGAGTTCACCGCCTCCGGCACCGTGGTCCTCGACAACGTCACCGTCCCGCCGGACGCCGTGCGCGCCCTCGACACGGCATCGGGCCCGCCGGCCTACGGCGCCTTCGCCCAGCTGCTGCACACCGCCATCGACGTCGGCATCTCCGGCGCCGCGTTGGACGCCGCCCTCGCGCTCAGCCGCGACGGCGCCGCCGACGCGTCCGACCCCGACCCGGTGACCGCGCACCTGGCCGGCGACCTCGTCGCCGCCCAGTTCGCCGCCGAGGCCGTCCTGGAGAAGGCCGGACGCGCCGTCGACGACGCCTGGGCACAGGACGGGACTCAGGACGGTGCCGCCGCAACGTCCGCCGCCGCGTCGCTGGCGGTCGCCGCGGCGAAGACGACGACCGGACGGCTCACCGTCGACCTGGCGTCCCGCCTCTTCGAACTCACCGGCACCCGCGGGGTGACCGGTCCCGGCGGGAGCGACGGCGGGGACCTGGCGCGGCACTGGCGCGACCTACGCACCCACACCCTGCACGAACGACGCCGCGACAAACTCGTCGTCCTCGGCCGCGCCGCGCTCACCGGCGAGGACCCCACACCCGGGCCCCGGCTGTGAGCGGGGGCGACCGGTAACCTGCGGGGCATGACTTTCAGCGTCCCGCCGGTACCGCCCTCCGCCGTTTACTGGACGACACTCGACACCGACGGGGACGGTGGGGACCCCGAGGGCATCGAGGACGCCGACCTGCGCTTCCTCGTCGCCGGGCTGATGGACACCCACGGGGCGCTGCGCGCGGTCGTGGCGCCGGACGGGACGTGCACCGTGCCCGGGCAGGCGTCCTTCGCCCCGGACGACGTGATCGCCGAGGAGCGCACGGGCCCCGGCGCCCTCGCCGCGTCCCTCGACCCGGCGTCCGGGCAGGTGTGGCGGGTCAGCCTGCTCTCTCCGACGCGGCTGCTGCTGTGCGTGTACCGCGGGGTCGTCGACGCGGAGTCGTGGGCCACCCTCGTCGCCGACGCCCGGTCCCTGCTGTCCGGTCACGCGGTCGCCCCGGCCGGCGACTGGGGCCCGCAGGCGCAGATGGACCCGCCGGCACCGTTCGACGGGGGCGGGCCGTCGACGTACAAGACCTTCGACGTCAGCGACGCCGACGCCCTGCTCGAACTGCTCCCCGCGCAGCTCGGGGTGAGCCACGACGAGATCATGCTCGCCGCGGTCCTGCTGGCCCGCGCGTGCGCCGGACTGCCGGACGCCCCGGTGGCGTTGCGTGCCCGCGGGCGAACCTCGCCGTTGACGCCCGGCGTGGGGCGTACCGTCGGACGCCTCGACCGCCAGTACGTGGTCGCCGCGGCGTCCGGGCTGGACGGTGCACCACTGCTCACCGGTGGCCCGGCCGTGCTGGCCACGCTGACGCACGCGCGCGACGCGCTGCGCGGCGGCACAGCGACCGATGCAGCGACCGATGCAGCGTCCGGCGCGGTACCGGCGGCGACGGTGGAGGTCAGCGCGGCGAAAGTGTCGGTATCCGGGCCGGTGCGTCCGGTGGACGGGGTGCCGCACGTGATCCTGGGGACCCAGCGCCTGGCGCGGGTGACGGTGGTCGACGAACGCGGCGGTGCCGGTGGCGAACTCATCTGGCCGCACCTGGAGCAGGCGCTGATCAGCCTGTCCGCCCTGGCACGGCTCATCGACGCCGGGGTCACGGAAGCCGTCGTGCCTGCAGCACCTGTGCCGGCGACCTCGATCAACCTCTTCGGACGTGGGTCGCTCACCGCCGACCGGACCGTGGACCTGTCCCAGCTTCCCGAGGTCAACGGTTTCGAGATCGTCAAACGACTGCAGGCCACCCACCCCGGCGGCACCACACTGGTGCGCCTGCCCGGGGTCACCGACCCGAAGGCCACCGGCGGACGCTCCGGGCGGGTCGGCAGCGGCGTGACCGGCCGACTGATCACCGGCTGAGCAGCCGGCGCCGGGCCCACCTACGCCAGGTCGCCGTCCTGCGGGTCGCCGAGCAGGCGCGAGCGCGGGTCCACGCCGGCACCCGGCCAGAAGAACAGGCGCACCCGACGGTCCGCACGCTGCTGCCACTGCCCGGCGTCCACCCCGCCGCCGCGGCTCATCACCCGGTGCACCCGGTGGTTGGAGACGTCCGGCTCGGCCATCACCAGCCGGCACTCCGGGTCGGACTGCAGCAGCCGGTCGGCGAACGCCCCGACGAAGGGACCGAAGATGCCCTTGCCCGTCAACGTCGCCTCGCCGACGGCCACGTGGAAGCCCAGGTCGTGGGGTTCGGAGGCGTAGGCCATGCCGATCTCGTCGCGGCGCGGACGGTAGATCTCCATGTAGCCGACGTCAGTCGGACCGTCCGGCCCGTCGTAGGACAGGATCAGGGGCACGGCGTAGGTGGTGGAGAGTTTCGCCCTCCAGTCCGCCGCCCACTGCTGCGCCGGCCAGGCCTGGTCCCAGGTCTCCACGAGATGGGGGAGATTCATCCACTCAGAGACCGTCTGCGCGTCCGTGTCCGGGTCCGCCACGCGCAGGGTGATGCCGTCGGTGCCCGCTCCGGCGCCTCCGGTGCGGTACTCGACCGGGATCTGCGGTGCGGAGTCCAGGTACTCGCTGTCGGGGAGGTCGGTGCGCAGCCGGTGCAGCACGCTGAGGTCCGTTCCTGTGTCTCGATCATCGGTGAGGTTCTTCTCGGTCACAGTTCCTGCCTTCTCCTGCTGGTCATGCCGCAGATATGATACTTAGGGATTCCTACCCTTTGATAAGGGCTGCCGTGACAGAGTAGCGTGCCACCAGAACAGTCTGACATCAATCGTCGCCCAACGACAGGAGCACTCCTCACAGTGTCGAACCCTTCACTCATCATCCTCGGCGCCGGGCCCAAGGCGGTCGCCGTCCAGGCCAAGGCGCACGCACTGCGCAGCCTCGGCCTGCCGGCACCGACGATCACCGTCGTCGACCACCAGGGGGTGGGTGGCAACTGGCGCGCCGGCGGCGGATGGACGGACGGACGCCACCAGCTCGGCACGTCCCCCACCAAGGACGTCGGATTCCCCTACCGCACCCGCATCGCCGGTGAGGACGCGAACCGCGCGGTCGACCGCGCACTGCTCGACGTCAGCTGGACGAGTTTCCTCGTCGCCACCGACCGTTACGCCTGGTGGGTCGACCACGGCCACCCCAACCCCCGGCACTACCTGTGGGCCGACTACCTGCGCTGGGTCGCCGCGCAATCCCACATGACGCTGGTCAACGGGCAGGTCACCCGCCTGGGCCTGCGCGACGGCGCGTCCGGCGGCTCCGGCGGCCCAGGCGGCTCAGGCTGGTCGCTGTCCGTCGACCGGATCGACGGCACGACCTCACGCCTGGAGGCCGACGCCCTGATGCTCACCGGCCCCGGACGCTCCGACCGTCGCATCGCCCCACTGCCCACGGTGTTCTCCGTGGCGGGGTTCTGGCAGGCGGTGTCCTCGGCCCAGCTGCCCCCGGCCTCCCGGGTGGCGGTGATCGGCGGCGGGGAGACCGCTGCCAGCGTGGTGGAGGAACTCATCGGCCACGACGTGGTCGACATCGCCGTCGTCTCCCCCACTCCCACGATCTTCACCCGCGCCGAGGGCTCCTTCGAGAACGAGCTCTACACCGACCCGCGCCTGTGGTCGAGCCTGGACGAGTCCGACCGCGCCGACGTGATCAACCGGTGCGACCGCGGCGTGTTCTCCGCACAGGTGCAGGAGAAGCTCATGGCCGAGGACCGGGTCAACCACGTCCGCGGGCGCGTCACCGGCGTGCACGGCCGGGACGGTGGAGCCGGCATGGCCGAGGTGCAGATCGGTGACCGTACCGAGCTCGTCGACCTCGTCGTCGACGCCCGCGGCAACTCGCCGTTGTGGTTCACCCGCATGATGAACGACCAGGTCGTCGCCCGGCTCATCGGCGCCTGCGGCGGGGCGGTCACCCCGTCCGGCGTGATGGACCGCATCGGCGCCGACCTGTCCCTGACCGGCATGGACCCCACCCTGTTCCTGCCCACGGTCTCCGGCTGGCACCAGGGCCCCGGCCTGGCCAACCTGAGCTGCCTCGGCGAACTCTCCGACCGTGTCCTGGCCGGCCTCGGCGCCGGCTGCGCCCCGGACCCGGAGTCCCTGCGACACGCCCCCTCCCGTCCCGAAAGGACCATCCTGTGACCGCACCCGACACCGTGCGCCCGTACACCGGCCGTGACGGCGACCTGCGCTTCGGCCCCGCCGCCCCCATCGAGCCGTCCACCCTGGACGCGCTGCTGCACGACACGCTCACCACCGGCGGCGACGCCCCTGCGGTGATCGGCGACGGCGGGACGCTGAGCTACGCCGAGCTGGACCGCAGGTCCAGCGCCGTGGCCCGCCACCTGCGCGCCAACGGCATCGGCACCGGCGACCGGGTCGTGGTGCTCGCCCACCGCTGCGGGTGGCTGCCCGTCGTCGCCGCCGGCGTGATCCGCGCCGGCGCGGTCTACGTCCCCGTCGACGCGTCCTACCCGCGCGAACGCGTCGCCTTCATCCTCGAGGACTGCGCCCCGGCCGCCGCCTTCGCCCTCGGCGGGGCGTCGCTGCCGCGGCAGGACGGCGCGCAGGACGTTGCACTGCCGGGCGGGACCGTCACGGACGACTCCGCGTTGGGACGCCGCTTCCTCAGCGACGCCGCCGACGCCGCTGACGCAGCGGCGTCCGGCGCGTCCTTCGACGCCTCCGAGCAGTCTCGTCCGGTGACCCCCACCGACCACTGCTACCTGATCTACACCTCCGGGACGACCGGCACACCCAAGGGTGCGTTGAACACGCACATCGGCGTGGCCGCGCACTTCCAGTGGATGGGGCGGGTCATGGGGGACGGTGCAGGTGCCGGCGCCGGGACCCCGATCCGGATGCTGCAGAAGGCGCCCGTCGGTTTCGACGTCGGCGTGGCCGAGCTGCTCGGACCGCTGGCCACCGGCGGCACCGTGGTCGTGCCCGGGCCCGAGTGGTGGCCCGGTGACGTGGACACGATGGTGCAGATGATCTCCGTGCACGAGGTCACCGTGCTGTCGATGGTGCCGTCGCTGATGCGGGTGCTGCTCGACGTCCTCGACGACTTCGGCACGCCCCTGTCGTCACTGTCGAACATCCGCCACCTGCTGCTCGGCGGCGAGGCGGTACCGGCGGACGTGGTGCGGCGCACCCGCGACGGTATCGGCTGCCGCGTGCACGGGCTCTACGGCCCCACCGAGGCGGCGATGGACGTGACGTGGGTGGAGTACACCGACGAGCTCGTGGCCGCCGCCGACTTCGACGACCGTGCCAGCCTGCTGGGCCTGCCCGAGGACAACGTGGGCGTGTACGTCATCGACGAGGACGGTGTCGAGGTCGACCCCTCCGGTAACGGTGGGGCCGACGGGAACGGAGAAGACAGCTGGTCGCGTCCCGGCGAGCTGTGCATCTCCGGGCCGCAGGTCGGTGGCGGCTACTTCGGACGCGCCGAGCTGAGCTCGCAGGTCTTCGTGGAGTCGCTGGAGCCGCAGGTCGACGGCGGGCGGATGTACCGCACCGGCGACGTGGTCTCCTGGACCGAGGTCGACGGCACCCGCATGCTGCAGTTCCTGGGGCGCATCGGCGACCAGGTGAAGATCCGCGGCAACCGCGTGGAGCTCGGCGAGGTCGAGTCGCGTCTGCGTGAGCTCGACGGGGTGCGTCAGGCCGGTGCCGTGGCCGTGAACCGGGGCGGGGCGGACACCCTGCTGGCCTTCGTCGTGCTCGACGGTTCGGGCGCCGATGCCGGTGCCGAGGCGGGCGCCGACCTGTCGGCTCAGCTGGCGCAGCACGTGCCGGAGTACATGGTGCCCACCCGGATCACCGTGCTCGACGCCCTGCCGGTCAGCCCCAACGGCAAGCTGGACCGCACGGCACTGCGCGGGCTCGCCGACCGGCGCTAGAGCTGCTTTCTAGACCTGTTCGGTGAGCAGCTCGCGCCAGGCGTCCACCGAGCTGTCCTCGGCGAGGTCGGCGAAGTCGGCCTCGAAGCCCTCCCTGCGCAGGAAGGTCACGATCTCCACCAGACGCACCGAGTCCAGCCCCTGGTCCATGAGCTCCTCGTCGGTGTCGATCTGGGACACCTCGATGTTCAGCAGCTCCGCCACGCGGGCGAGCAGCCGGCCCATCGTCGCCTCGACCCTGTCGTCAGCACCGTCAGCCATCCTGCACCTCTTGATTCCTTGTAGTTCGGTGTCACCTGTCCGGTGACGCGCAGACTGTACCACCACCCCACGAAGTGAAGTAAGCCTCTCCAACTTCTGACCCTGAAAGGACCACCGGTGCCCCACCCGTCGTCCCCCGGCTCCACCGCCGGCCTCCTCCCGCTCACGGCCGCGCAGCACGGGATCTGGAACGCCCAGCAGCTCGACCCCACCTCCCCCTACTACGTGGTCGGCGAGGTGCTGGAGCTGAGACCGGAAGCTGATGCCGGACGCATCGACACCGGCCTGCTCGCCGAGGCCGTCCGGCTCACCGTCGACGAGGCGGAGACCCTGCGGCTGCGTTTCACCGACACCGACGACGGTCCCCGCCAGTACGTCGACGACGCCGCCGCGGTGCTGCCCGAGATCCTGGACCTCTCCGACGCGCCGGATCCCCGGCTCACCGCCACCGCGGTGATCGACGCGGAGAAGGCCGCCTGCGGGGAGCGCTGGCGCACCATGACCGACGGTCCGCTGTTCCGCTACCTCATCCTCGACCTCGGGGAGAACGGCACAGGCGTCAACGAGGTGTGGTGCATACAGCTGTACCACCACATCATCGTCGACGGTTACAGTGCGGCCCTGCTGACCAGGCGCACCGCCGCCCACTACACCGCGCTGAGTGGTGGACGTGCCGCCCGCCGCACCAAGTTCGCCCCGGTCGCCGAGGTAGTCGCCGCCGACACCGACTACCGGGCCGGCGAGGACTACCGCGCCGACCGCGACTTCTGGGCCGACACCATGACGCCCACCCCGGCCACCACCGGACGCGAGGACCTCGTCCACGGCGCCGGCACCGCCAGCATCACCACCACCCTGCGTCTGCCCGCCGCCGAGGTCGAGGCGTTGAAGGCCCGCGCCGAGGACCTCGGGTTGGCCTGGTCCGACCTGGTCACCGCCGCCTACGCCGCCTGGCTGCGCAAACTCGGCCACACCTCCCCTGCTCCCACCGGCCCCGACGGCTCCGGCGAGGCGCTCATCGCGATGCCGCTGATGGCGCGCACCTCCGGGCCGCTGCGTCGGACCCCGGCGATGCTGGTCAACATGCTCCCGCTGCGCCTGCCGGTCGACCCGACCGCAAGTGTCACCGACCTGGCCGCCACCGTGCGCGACACCCTGGACGCCCTGCGCACCCACCAGCGCTACCCCGGCAGCGAGCTCTCCCGCGACCTCGGCAGCCCGGCGGTGCTGCACGGGGTGGGGCTGAACCTGAAGACCTTCGACTTCACCCTCGACTTCCACGGCACCACCGGTGTGCTGCGCAACGTCGCCGGCGGCCCGCCGGAGGACCTCGTGCTCGTGGTCACCCCGGCCGCCGACGGCGGCGTCGACCTCGCCTTCGAGACCGACCCGGCGAGCGTGGACGCCGACACCGCCCGCCGGCGACTGCAGGACGTCCGGGCGTTGCTCACCGCCGAGGGCCCCCTGCAGGACGTCCGGCTGCGCACCCGGGAGTTCACCGACGCCGCCGCACGGCGGCGCGCCGGCGACCCGCTGCCGGACGCCCGGGACGTCCTGCCCCTCGACGAACTCGTCGACGCCCTGGCGTCCGGCGCAGGACGCCTCGTCGACGCGCACAGCGCCCTCGACGCCGCGTCCCTCCACACCCGTATCACCGAGCTCGCCGCCGAGATCAGCCAGCTCACCGGGGATGACGGGGAGTTCGGGGTGGTCGCCGTGGACCTGCCCAAGGGCGTGGACCTGGCCGTCGCCCTGCTCGCGGTGTGGCGGGCCCACCGGGCCGTGGTCGTGCTCGACCGGGAGCACCCGCAGGCCCGGCGCGAGGCGATCCTCGCCGACTCCGGTGCCGTCGCCGTCATCGACGAATCCGGCGTCCGCACCACTGGCTGTGCGTCCGGCGACGTCACACCCGACCTGGCGTACCTGCTCTACACCTCGGGAACGACCGGGACGCCGAAGGGCGTGCAGGTCACCCGCACCGCCGTGGAGGCCCTGCTGGCCGGGCACCGCACCGGTCTCTACCCGGACGCCTGGTCGCGTGCGCGCTCGGCGCAGCCCGCACGGGAACTGCACATCGCCCACACCGCGTCGTTCTCCTTCGACGCCGCGATCGACCAGCTGTCCTGGATCTTCACCGGCGCGACCGTGCACCTCTACCCCACCGACGTCGTCGGTGACCCGGCCTCGATGCGCACCGCCCTGGCCGACGACGGCATCGACGTACTCGACGCCACCCCCTCACTCGCCGGCGCCCTCATCGACTCCGGCGCATTGGACGACGCCGAGGTCTCCACCGTCATCCTCGGCGGCGAGGCCGTCCCGCAGTCGCTGTGGGACCGGCTCGCCACCCTGGCGCGCACCCGCGACTTCCAGGCGTGGAACGTCTACGGCCCCACCGAGACCACCGTGGACGCCCTGGCCGCCCGCATCACCGACGGCCCGGTGACCATCGGACGCCCCGTTCCCGGCATGACCGCGCAGATCCTCGACACCGACGGGGAGATCGTCCCCGACCACGAGACCGGCGAACTCTTCCTCGCCGGCCCGCAGGTGGCCCTGGGCTACCGGGGCCTGCCGGAGCAGAGCGCCGCCGCCTTCGACACGGTGGACGGTGAGCGCCGCTACCGCACCGGCGACCTGGTGCGGTGGGTGCCGGCCGCCGGCGGTGCGCACCACTTCCTCGGCCGCGTCGACAACCAGCTGGAGATCCGCGGCCACCGTGTGGAACCCGGCGAGGTCGAGGCCGCCCTCCTGGCGCTGCCGCAGGTCACCGGCGCCGCCGTGGGCACGTTCGGGCAGCCCGGTGCGCTCAAGCTCATCGCGCACGTCACCACCGAGGGCACGACATCCCCCTCCCAGGTCCGCGCGGACATGGCGGCCACCGTCCCCGGCCACCTGGTGCCCACCCGGGTGCTGGTGCACGACCGGCTGCCGCTGACCGTCGGCGGCAAGGTCGACCGCCGTGCCCTTCAGGACGCCACCGGCGCCGAACAGGCCGGGAACACCGGGGAGGACGGACCGGCGTCGGCACGTCCTGCCCGCACCGACGCCGAGCGCCTCCTCGCCGAGGTCGTCGCCGAGACCCTCGGCACCCCCGACACCGGTGCAGACACCACCGTCGACCTCGACCGGGACTTCATCAGCCTCGGCGGGGACAGCATCGGCGCGCTCACCGTCGCCGGACGGCTGCGCCAACGCGGCCTGGTGGTCCAGGCGAAGGACCTTCTCACCGGAGTCGAGCTGGCCGACGTCGCCGCCGGGGCCGGACGGGTCGCCGGGGTCGGACGGGTCGCCGGGGCCGCCGGCGCCGCCCGGGAGGAATCGGCCCGTGTCGTCCGGCAGGAGTCGTCGAACGACGACACGGTGGCGGACACCGCGGTGCGCTACGACACCGGGGCCGTGCCCACCGCCGTGGTCACCGGCACACGTCCGGTACTGCTCGGCCACCTCGATGTCGCTCACCTGCCGGCCGTGCAGCTGCACGACCGACTCGTGGACGCGGTGACCACGATGATGAACACCCACGGTGCGCTGCGTGCCGTGCTCGACACCTCGACCGCCGGTGCGCCTCGCTTCGTGGTTCCGCGCGTGCCGCTGGTGGCCGCCGAGGCGATCATCGCCCCGGCGGAGCTCGGCAGTGAGCAACTCGCCGGGTCGGTCTCACCGACCTCCGGGGTTGTCTGGCGGATCGCCCCGCCCGCCGCCGACTCGACCACGCTGCGCGTCGCCGTCGACGCCGCGGTGTCCGACCCAGCGTCCGTCGGCGTCCTGCTGGACGACCTCGCCGCCGCACCGTCCGGGCGCGCGCTCCCCGCGACGACGGGTTCCTGGCGGGCCGCGGCGGTCACTCCGGACCCGGAGAGTGCAGTCACCCCGGTGACCACGCACCGCACCACCCTGGCGGACGCCCCGGGGGTCTTCGACCGGCTCGCCGGGCTGTACCGGACCCGGCGGGAGGACGTGGCGGTCGCCGCGGCGCTGCTGGCCACCGGCGGGCCCGTCGACGTGCTGAGCCGCGCCGCCGACGCCGCCGACGCCTCCGACTCCTCCGACTCCTCCCGGGTGATCGGGGCGCTGAGCACCGTGCGCCGCGTCCCCGCCCTTCCTGCCCTGCCCGGTCACGAGCGGGCGGCACTGCTGCACGCCAAGGAACACCGTGGTCACACGGCATCAACGCAACCGGCCGCCATCACCGTGACCTGCGGGGACACCCGCATGGTCCCGGCCGGGCACAGTGCGCACGCACCGCTGCTGGTCGTCGGCGACACCGACACGGTGCTCGCCGGCGACGACGCACTGGCGCACCGGGCGTCCCGCGCCTTCACCGACCTGGCCGTCCACGCCCGCACGAGCGACGGCGGTGCGTCCCGGGGCGACGTCACCCTCGCCCGGCACGGCGGGGTCAGCCAGGACACGATCGACACCTGGGAGCAGGACCACGGCCCGTTGGCCGACGTCAGGCCGCTCTCCGCGCTGCAGGAGGGGCTGCTCTACCACGCCGTGAGCGGCGGCGACGGCTACGTGCTCGCCGCCGGTGTGGACCTGCGCGGCACCGTCGACCCGGACCGTCTGCACCGCGCGTTCACCGGCGTGCTGGAGCGTCACGACCAGCTGCGCGCCCGGTTCGACACCACCACGCACCACAGCCCGGTGCAGGTCGTCCCGCGTGCGGCCGAGCTGCCGTGGCGCACCGTGGACCTGCGCGGATTCTCCCGCGAGGACGCGCTGCGCGCCGCCGACGAGCTGCTGCGCTCCACCGCGCACCGCCGCGTGGACACCGCCCGCGGACCGCTGGTCACCGCGACGCTGGTCCTGCTGCCGGACGGTGAAGACGGCACAGACGGAGATGCCCCCTCCGCGCGCCTGGTGCTGGGAAACCACCACCTGCTCACCGACGGGTGGTCGACCCCGGTGATGCTGCGCGACCTGCTGGCGATCTACCACGACGAGCCGCTGCCGCGCGCCGCGTCCTACGCCACCTACCTCGACTGGCTCGCCGAACAGGATCCGCGCGACGCCGACGACGCCTGGCGCGCCCACCTCGACGGCCTCGACCGCGGCACCCTGGTGCGCGAGCTGGCGCCAGGGACCACCGCCGAGGCTCCCCGCGAGCAGGTGCGGGAGATCGCCGGGGCGTCCGACGCACTCACCGAGGACCTCACCGCCGCGGCCCGACGGGCCGGCGTGACCCCCAATACGCTGCTGCAGGCCGCGTGGGCGCTCACCCTCGCGGGGCTGTCCGGACGCGAGGACGTGGTCTTCGGCACCACCGTGTCGGGCCGTCCGACCGAGCTCGAGGGCGTGGAGCACACGGTCGGGTTGTTCATCAACACCCTGCCGGCGCGCGTCGCGCTGCGCCGGACGGACCGGCTGGCCGAGCTGCTCACCGCCGTCGGCCACTGCCAGGCGGGGATGACCGACCACGCCTCGACCCCGTTGGTGCACGTCGAGCAGCTCGCCGGGGTGGGCCCGCTCTTCGACACGCTGGTGGTCTACGACAACTTCCCGTCGCTGCAGGACGCATCGGGCGCACAGGACCGGGTGACGGTCGCCGCGGTGCACGCCGACGGGATGACGGACTTCCCGTTGTCGCTGGTGGTGCCACCCGGCGACGTCCCACGCGTGGTGCTGGCGCACCGCCCCGACCTGATCGACGAGGCCTTCGTCGAGCAGGCGGCGGGGACGCTGCGGTCGGCGCTCGAGGTGCTGACCGACGGCGCGGAGCACACCGTCGGTGACGTCCTC
Organism: Corynebacterium sp. AOP12-C2-36; assembly: GCF_052379185.1. Lineage (NCBI taxonomy): Bacteria > Bacillati > Actinomycetota > Actinomycetes > Mycobacteriales > Corynebacteriaceae > Corynebacterium > Corynebacterium sp. AOP12-C2-36. The sequence goes on from NZ_JBQSYJ010000005.1 coordinate 192,380, forward strand.
GACCCCCTGCCCGCCGCCTGGGTCGCCCATACCACGGGCGAGGCACCGGAGGCTGCGGTCGAGGCGTCCACCGTCGCGACCAGCGAGGATGATGGCGACGGAAGCGGCTCTGCCAACTCTGCAGACTCTGCCGTTGCTTCTACCGCGGCCGCGTTGATGGCCGACCTGCTCGGGGTGGACGCCGTGGACGTCCACGACAACTTCTTCGACATCGGCGGGCACTCCCTGCTGGCCATGCGGTTGCTCGGGCGCCTGCGCCGCGACGGCACCGGCGGGCTCGCCACGGTGACCATCCAGGACATCGTGGAGACCGGTTCGCCGGCCGCCCTCGCCGCGCGCCTCGCCGGGACGTCCGACGCCGACACCGCGGTCGAGACCGACACCGGGACCGACGCCAGCCGCAGCGTCCTCCCCCTGAGCTCCGGCGACGGGACGCCGCTGTTCTGCGTCCACCCCGCCGGCGGTCTGGCACTTCCCTTCCGGGGGCTGGCCACGCGACTCACCGGCGACAGCGGTACAGACGGTACAGACGGCACAGGCATTCCGGTGACGGGGCTGCAGCTGCCCGACCCGCACCCCGACGTCGAGGACGTGCAGGCGCTCGCCGCCGGCTACGTCGACACGGTGCAGTCGGTCCAGGCCCACGGGCCCTACCGGCTGCTGGGCTACTCCTTCGGCGGGCTCGTCGCCCAGGCGATGGTCGCCGAACTGCTGCGCCGCGGCGAGGAGGTCAGCTACCTCGGCGTCCTCGACGCCTACCCGGCCGGCACGGGACCTGCCATGACCGACGCTCCCGCAGCGTCCGACTACAGCGACGACCAGCTGCGGGCACTCACCGGGACCGACACCGACGCGACAGCCGGCACGGACACGCTGCTGGCCAACCTCGCCTACTGCGACCGGCTGATGCGCTCGGCCACGCCGGTGGACCTCGGCGGCTTCACCGGACGGCTCCAGGTCGTCGTCGCCACCAGCGCCGACGAGCGACTTGCGGAGCACGAACGACCCGGCATCGTCTGGGACCCCGCGCCCGCCTGGCGCGACGCACTACCCCACGAGCCGGACGTCCTGTCCCTGGACACGACCCACGCCGGACTCGTCACCGACGACGGGTGGGACGCCATAGCCCCCGCCGTCGCTACCGCCCTCACCGCCCGTACCGCCGAGAAGGAGACACTGGCATGAACGAGACACTCGCAAACGGATTCACCGCCGACGCCGCAGCCCACTACCGCGAGCTCGGCGTCTGGACCGGTGACACCCACTGGGACCTCTTCCGCCGCACCGTGGACGCCCGGCCGGACGCCACCGCCGCCGTCGACGCCACACGGTCACTGACCTGGTCCGAACTGGACGACGGCGTGGCCCGCGCCGCCAGCGTCCTCGCCGACGCCGGCGTGGGCCCCGGCGACGGGGTCGTCGTCCAGCTGCCGAACAGCGTGGCCTACCTGGAGACCATCTTCGCGCTGTGGCGCCTGGGCGCCGTCCCCGTATTCGCCCTGCCGGCCCACGGCTCCTCCGAGGTCCGCCACTTCGCCGGCCACGCCCCCGCCGCCCACTACGTGGGCACGTCACGCCCCAACAAGCACCTCTCCCGCGTGCAGGACGACCTGGCCCGCCCGCTCGACGACGGACGCACCGTCGCCACCGTGCTCGTCGACGAGCGCGCCACGGAGCCCTGGGATGTTGTCGAGGCTGTTACGGGGGATGCGCCGCGGGATGCGCCAATGACGCCGGCGTCACCGGAGTCCCTGGCGTTCCTACAGCTCTCCGGCGGGACCACCGGCGTGCCGAAGCAGATCCCGCGCACCCACGACGACTACCTCTACTCCGTCCGCGCCTCCATCGACGTCTGCGACCTGCGCGCCGACGACGTCCTGCTCGTCGCCCTGCCGGCGTCCCACAACTTCACCATGAGTTCCCCCGGCATCCTCGGGGCCGTGCAGGTCGGCGCGACCATCGTCTTCGCCGACGGTCCCCTGCCCACCGAGGTCCTGCCCCTGATCGAACGCCACCGCGTGACCCACCTGGCGCTCGTACCCCCGGCGCTGATCAGCCTGCTCAACTACCCCGACCGCGACGACCATGACATCTCCAGCGTGCGCACCGTGTGGGTCGGCGGGGCGAAACTCTCCGAGGCAGCCGCCCGGCGGGTGCGCCCCGAACTCGGCTGGAACCTCCAGCAGGTCTTCGGCATGGCCGAGGGCCTGGTCAACTACACCCCGCTGGACGCCGGAATCGAGGAGATCGTGGCGACCCAGGGACGTCCGATGAGCCCGTACGACGAGATACTGGTCGTCGACGACGAGGACCGGGAGGTAACCACCGGCACGCCCGGAAACCTGCTGACCCGCGGGCCGTACACCATCCGCCAGTACCACCGTGCCCCCGAGGTCAACGCCCGCTCCTTCACCGAGGACGGCTACTACCGCACCGGCGACATCGTGGTCTTCGTCGACGGAACGCTGACCGTGGTCGGACGCGCCAAGGACCAGATCAACCGCGGTGGTGAGAAGATCGCCCCGGAGGCCGTCGAGAACGTGCTGCTCACCCACCCCGGCGTGCACGACGTCTCCGTCGTCGGTGTGCCGGACGAGGTGCTCGGCGAGAAGATCCGGGCCCTGGTGATCCCCCGCTCCGAGGCCACGGAGCCGCTGAAGGCCGGGGCACTCAAGAGGTACGTGCGCGAACAGGGGCTGGCGAGCTTCGCGGTGCCGGACGTCATCGACGTGGTCGACGAGTTCCCCGTCACCGGCGTGGGCAAGGTGAGCAAGAAGGCCCAGCAGGCCGGGTAGAACCCCGCGTCACGTACCGGATCCGGTCCTCGCTCGGCACGCGGGGACCGGATCCGGCACGCCGCGCGGGGTCGGCCTGTCGCCCTGGCCCACCGGACCTTCCCCCGGAACGCACGAAACCCCCGCCACCCGGAATGAACCGGGGTGCGGGGGTCTATCGCGTCAAGAGGTTCGTGATCCCTGGGGAGGGACTACTTGGCCTTCTCGATGATCTCCAGGAGACGGAAGTGCTTGTCCTTGGACAGCGGCCGGGTCTCCTCGATGCGGACGAGGTCGCCGACGCCGGCGGTCTCGTTCTCGTCATGCGCCTTCACCTTGGAGTTCGCGCGCATGATCTTGCCGTAGAGGGCGTGCTTCTTGCGGTCCTCGAGCTCGACCACGATGGTCTTGCTCATCTTGTCGGACACGACGTATCCGGAGCGGACCTTGCGTGCGCCCTTGGTGTTCTCGTTGCTCACAGTAGCCTCGCTCATTATGCGTCCTCACCACCGGGGACGGTGGACAGTCCGAGCTCGCGCTCGCGCAGGACGGTGTAGATCCGGGCGATGTCGCGCTTCACGGTGCCCAGTCGACGGTTGTTGGACAGCTGACCGGTGGCGGACTGGAAGCGCAGGTTGAACAGCTCTTCCTTCGCCTCCGTGAGACGGGTGGTCAGTTCTTCGTTGTTGAGCTCGCGGAATTCGTGAGCCGGGGTTCCGGTAGCCATCAGAACTGATCCTCCTTCTTCACGATGCGCACCTTGCAGGGCAGCTTGTTGCCGGCACGACGGAGCGCCTCGAGAGCGATCTCCTCGCTGGGGTAGTCCATCTCGAAGAGAATGCGGCCGGGCTTGACGTTTGCCACCCACTTCTCCACGGGGCCCTTACCGGAACCCATACGCACGCCGAGCGGCTTCTGGGTCAGGGGACGGTCCGGGAAGATGTTGATCCACACCTTGCCACCACGCTTGACGTGGCGGTTGATGGCGATACGGGCAGCTTCGATCTGACGGTTGGTGATGTAGGTCGGCTCCAGGGCCTGCAGGCCGTATTCGCCGAACGTCACCCGGTTACCGCCCTTGGACACACCGGAACGGTGCGGACGGTGCTGGCGACGGTACTTCGTGCGCTTGGGGATAAGCACGGGTTAACCCTCCTGCTTCTGCTCTGCGCGCTGGCGCCGGGCACCACCGCGGCGCGGACGCTCGCGGTTGTTGCGGCGCGGACGCTCGTCGCGTGCGTTCTGCAGGGACTCCCGGCGACCGCCGACGACGTCACCCTTGTAGATCCACACCTTGACGCCGATGCGTCCGAAGGTGGTGTGGGCCTCGTAGGTGCCGTAGTCGATCTCGGCGCGCAGGGTGTGCAGCGGAACGCGACCTTCGTGGTAACGCTCGGTGCGGCCCATCTCGGCGCCGCCGAGACGACCCGAGCACACGACCTTGATTCCCTTGACCTCGGGCTGACGCATCGCGGACTGGATGGCCTTGCGCATCGCGCGGCGGAATGCCACGCGGTTGCTCAGCTGCTCGGCGATGGACTGTGCCACCAGCTGAGCGTTCGCGTCGATGTTCTTGACCTCGAGGATGTTGAGCTGCACCTGCTTGCCGGTGAGCTTCTCCAGCTGACCGCGGATGCGGTCGGCCTCGGAGCCGCGGCGGCCGATGACGATGCCCGGACGAGCGGTGTGGATGTCCACACGGACCCGGTCGCGGGTGCGCTCGATGACGACGTCGGCGATGCCGGCGCGGTCGAGGCCCTTCGACAGGAACTCGCGGATCTTGATGTCCTCGGCGAGGTAGTCAGCGTACTGCTTGTCGGCGTACCAGCGGGAGCGCCACTCGGAAGTGATACCCAGCCGGAGGCCGTGGGGTTGGATCTTCTGGCCCACTACTGAGCACTTCCCTTCTGGCTCTCGACAACCACGGTGATGTGGCTGGTGCGCTTGCGGATCTGGAAAGCCCGACCCTGAGCGCGCGGCTGGAACCGCTTGAGCGTCGGACCCTCGTCGGCGAAAGCCTCGGAGACGACGAGCGTACGGGGATCCAGGCCGAAGTTGTTCTCGGCGTTGGCCGCGGCGGAGGCGACGACCTTGGCGATCGGCTCGGAAGCCGACTGCGGCGCGAAGCGCAGCAGTGCCAGGGCGTCCTCCACGGACTTGCCGCGGATGGTGTCGATGACGCGGCGTGCCTTCATCGGGGTGACCCGGACGAACTTGGCGGTTGCGCGTGCGTTGTTGACAGCGGTGTCAGACATGTCTATCGCCGACCCTTCTTGTCATCCTTGATGTGACCCTTGAAGGTCTTGGTCGGGGCGAACTCGCCCAGCTTGTGACCGACCATCGAATCATCGATGAACACCGGGACGTGCTTCCGGCCGTCGTGGACGGCGAAAGTGTGACCGATGAAATCGGGAAGGATGGTTGACCGGCGGGACCAGGTCTTGATGACCTTCTTGGTGCCGGCGTCGTTCTGAACGTCCACCTTCGCGAGGAGGTGTTCGTCGACGAACGGGCCCTTCTTGAGGCTGCGTGGCATTCTCAACTACCTCCTTTAGCGCTTCTTGTTCTTGTTGCTGCGGCGACGGCGGACGATCAGCTTGTCGCTCGGACGATTGGGCTTGCGGGTACGGCCCTCAGGCTGGCCCCACGGGGAGACCGGGTGGCGACCACCGGAGGTCTTACCCTCACCACCACCGTGCGGGTGGTCGACCGGGTTCATGACGACACCACGGACGGTCGGGCGGACGCCCTTCCAGCGCATACGGCCGGCCTTGCCCCACCGGATGTTGATCTGGTCGACGTTGCCGACCTGACCGACGGTGGCGCGGCAACGGATGTCGACGCGACGGATCTCGGTGGACGGCATACGCAGGATGGCGTACTTGCCCTCCTTACCCAGCAGCTGCACCGAGGCACCGGCGGAGCGGGCCATCTTGGCACCGCCACCGGGCTTGAGCTCCACAGCGTGGATGGTCGTACCGGTGGGGATGTTGCGCAGGGGCAGGTTGTTGCCGGCCTTGATGTCGGCCGTCGAACCGGACTCGATCACGGTGCCCTGCGTCAGACCGCGGGGAGCGATGATGTACCGCTTCTCGCCGTCGGCGTAGTTCAGCAGCGCGATGTTCGCGGTGCGGTTCGGGTCGTACTCGATGTGCGCGACCTTGGCGGTGATGCCGTCCTTGTCATTGCGACGGAAGTCGATGACGCGGTAGCGACGCTTGTGGCCGCCACCCTTGTGACGGGTGGTGATGTGGCCGTGGACGTTGCGGCCGCCGGTCTTCGACAGCGGGCGCAGCAGAGACTTCTCCGGGGTCGAACGAGTGATCTCGTCGAATTCGGAAACGGAGCTCTGGCGGCGACCCGGCGTAGTCGGCTTGTACTTGCGAATAGCCATACTTCTGCTCTCTCTTTACCTGTCGGTGTGCACGGCCGCTACGCGGTCGCACCACCGAAGATGTCGATGGGATCGCTGCCGGCGACCAGGGTCACCATGGCGCGCTTGGTGGCCTTGCGCTGACCGTAACCGGTGCGGGAGCGCTTCCGCTTGCCCGCGCGGTTCAGGGTGTTGACGCTGGCGACCTTCACACCGAAGATCTGCTCGACGGCAATCTTGATCTGGGTCTTGTTGGAGTCCGGGTTCACCAGGAACGTGTAGACGTTCTGCTCCATGAGTCCGTAGGACTTCTCGGAGACGACGGGTGCGACGATGATGTCCCGGGGGTCGGCGATGGTGCTCACTTTGCCTCCTCCTTGGCGGCGGCCTTGGCGGTGTCAGCCACGGCGATGAAGCCGTTGAGCGCCTCGACGGAGAACACGATGTCGTCTGCGTTCAGCACGTCGTAGGTGTTGAGCTGATCGAAGGCCAGGGTGTGGACGTTCGGCAGGTTGTTGGCCGACTTCCACGCCGTGACGTCCTCGCGGCCGAGGACGACCAGGACGGACTTCCGGTCGGTGAGACGCTCGATGAACGTCCGCGCGGCCTTGGTCGACGGGGTCTGGCCAGCGACGAGCTCGTCCACCAGGTGGATGCGCTCGTTGCGGACACGGTCGGTGAGGGCACCGCGCAGGGCGGCGGCCTTCATCTTCTTGGGGGTCCGCTGGTCGTAGTCACGCGGCTGCGGGCCGTGGACCGTGCCACCACCGGTGTAGTGCGGGGCGCGGATCGAACCCTGACGGGCGCGACCGGTTCCCTTCTGGCGGAAGGGCTTACGACCACCGCCGCGGACCTCGCCGCGGGTCTTGGTGGCGTGGGTGCCCTGGCGCTTCGCGGCCAGCTGGGCCACGACGACCTGGTGCATCAGCGGAACGGACGGCTCCACGTCGAAGATGGACGCGGGCAGCTCGACCGAGCCGTTGGTGGCACCGTCGGCGGTCTGGACGTTGAGAGTCAGGTTGCTCATGCGTGTGCACCGCCCTTCACTGCGGTCTTGACGGTCACGATGCCGCCGTTAACTCCGGGGATGGCACCCTTGATGAGGAGCAGGTTGGACTCGACGTCCAGCTTTGCAACCTTCAGGTTCTGCAGGGTGACGCGCTCGTTGCCCATGCGGCCTGCCATCCGGGTGCCCTTGAAGACACGGCCCGGGGTGGCGCAGGCGCCGATGCCACCGACGCGGCGGTGAGCGGCCTGGTTACCGTGGGAGGCGCCCTGACCGGCGAAGCCGTGACGCTTCATGGCGCCGGCGTAGCCCTTGCCCTTGGAGGTGCCGGTGACGTCAACGAACGTGACGTCGCCGAACAGTTCTGCGGTGATGTCCTGGCCGACCTCGTAGGAGGACGCGTCGTCGACGCGGATCTCCGTGGAGTGGCGGCGCGGGGTCACACCGGCCTTCTTGAAGTGACCGGCCTGCGGCTTGTTGACCTTACGCGGGTCAATGTCGCCGTAGGCGATCTGGACGGCGTCGTAGCCGTCGATGTCCTTGGTGCGCACCTGGGTGACGACGCACGGCCCAGCCTCGACGACGGTGACCGGAACGACCCGGTTGTCCTCGTCGAAGATCTGGGTCATGCCGAGCTTCTTGCCCAGGATGCCCTTGATCTCGTTTTCACTCATAATTCAGTCTCCGCTGCCTCAGTTCAGACTCAAGTCCAGGTTCTCTGACGAGATCACTGGATGTTGACGTCGACGCTCGCCGGCAGATCGATGCGCATCAGGGCGTCAACGGTCTTCGGCGTCGGGTCGAGAATGTCGATCAGGCGCTTGTGGGTGCGCATCTCGAAGTGCTCGCGCGAGTCCTTGTACTTGTGCGGCGAGCGGATGACGCAGTACACGTTCTTCTCAGTGGGCAGAGGCACAGGGCCGACCACACGAGCACCGGTACGGGTGACCGTCTCGACAATCTTCTTTGCAGAAGCGTCGATTGCCTCGTGATCGTAGGCCTTGAGCCTGATGCGGATCTTCTGTCCCGCCACGCTAGTCCTCTTCCTCGTGTCCCCCTCGCCCGGAGCCCGGGTCCGAAGGAACTTCTTTTCAATGTCAACGCTGTCCGGCCGTGGGCCTGGCACAGACGCCAGTCATGATTTCGGTTGGTCTCACGGTTTCCCTGGGTGCCGTCGTGGAAAGACGATGGCAAACACGGTGACCGTCCGGCCCGCCACGGGGGTGTGCACCCCGGTGGCCGCCGAAATCTATGTGAGGAAGAGCCCCTCCAACGTGGTGGCCGGGATCTTCACTTACTGCCGCTGTTTATTTGCCATGCCCCACCTCCGGCCCCCGCGGTCGGGCGTGTCGGCCCGGTCCACCTGGGTTACCGCACGACAGTCCGACCCCGTCCGGGCAATGCCCAGGCGAAGGTGATCCGTCGATGATGGTTCATGCTCACTTCACCATCTGCGCCGTCTCACGTCTCGGGCTCCCCCACCACCGGTTCCGATCCGGCCTGATGACGAGGTGTAAAGCGAAGACGCTCAGACGCAATGTCAAAGCAACGTCCGCTATTTAACCACGGCGCGGCGCTTCCTTCAAATCCCGCCTTCCCGCAGGCCCCGGTGCCCGCCGGGTGCGTTCGGGAGGGGTCGCTACAACATCTTCCTCCGCCCCGCCGTCACACCCCGGAAAAATGAGTATTCTGGGCGCCAGTACCGACACCGACGTCGGCACGCCCCGTGAGAGACACCATCCAGACTCATCAAGAACAGTGAGGCCACCCATGAGTGAGAACGACTCCCAGAAGAACTCCGGAAGCAGCTCGGTCCCGGCGGTGCAGGACGGCGAGAACACCGACTCGGACCTGTTCACCGAGCACGGCCGCACCTCCGTGGCCGACGTCGTCGTATCGAAGATCGCGGGCATGGCGGCCCGTGAGGTCTCCGGCGTCCACGGCCTCGGCGGTGGCGCCTCGCGCACCATCGGTGCCATCCGCGAGCGCATCCCGGGTGGCCGCGTCAACGTCCAGCAGGGCATCTCGGTGGAGGTCGGCGACCGCCAGGCCGCCGTCGACATCGCCATCGTCGCCGAGTACGGCGTCGCGATCCACGAACTGGCCGAGGCGATCCGCCGCAACATCATCCTCTCCGTCGAGGAGATGACCGGCCTGCAGGTCACCGAGGTCAACGTCGTCGTGCACGACGTCCACCTGCCCGAGGACAACGAGGACGAGGACGTCGAGCCCGAGCAGGCCCCGCGGGTCCAGTAGTCCCCACCGTCCACCGACACCGGAGATCTTGGAGCAACCATGAGTAGTCCCGGAGCATCCGGACCTTCCCCGGACTTCCGGAAGGATCCGGAGTACGTGCGTCTGCGTCGCCAGGTCATCCGCGAGCACCACCCCGACCGCGGTGGTACCGACGACCAGCTCATCGCCGCGCTCCGCGACCTCGACGCCCAGTGGGAACGCCGCAGCTCGCTGCGCCGGAGCGTCGAGAGCGTCAAGCTCCCCGGTTTCATTCCCGACGACGTCGCGCGCCAGGCGACCGACTTCGCCGAGCGGACGTCCGACGAGGTGCTGCGGCGCGCGGAGGATCTTCGCGCCCGCAGCTCCGTCATCGCCCACTCGCCGAAGACCCGACGCATGATGCGTGCCGCCGGGAAGTTCGTCAGGGACGCCGACCGGACCGTGCGGTCCCGGCTTCCCACCAGTTTCCCCGGTTCCCGGAGGTTCACCGAGACCGGCCCAGACGACAAGTCCGACAGAGAATGAGGTCATCATGAAGTACGCGACAATCATCGGGGTACTGCTGGGATTCCTGCTGGCCGTCGGTGCCCTGTGGCACGGCGTGGTCGGGTTCCTGGTGGTGCTCGTCCTGTGCGGGGTCGGCGGCCTCGTCGGCGCCCACCTGGAGGGCCTGATCGACCTCCGCCGCGCCTTTAACACCAGTGGCCGGGGACGGGGCTGATCCCCTGTGTCCACCCAGACAACACAGTCGGGGCCCACGGCCCCCGAGGGTGAGGTGCCGGACGCGGCGACCGCGGTCGACCTTCCGCGCAGTGCCGCCTACCGCGAACAGCGCACCCACACGTCCATCGAGCTGAAGGTGCTGGAGAAGATCGCGACACGGGCGGCACTGTCCGTGCCCGGCGTGCTGCGCCACTCCTCCGGGATTGGCCAGTTCACCGGCCGGCGACTGCCCCGGGTCTCCGTCCAGATGGACCCCGGCGGACGCGCGGCGGTCGTCGACGTCCAGATCGCCACCGCCTGGCCCGCGCCCACCGTGGCCGTGGCACAGGTGACCCGCGAGACCGTCGGTGAATGGGTCGAACACACCACCGGTGTGCCCGTGCTGGCGGTCAACGTGGACGTCACGGCGGTCGTGCCGGGTTCCGGCGATGAGGAGTCCGGTGACAGCTCCGGCGACAGCTCCAGGACCTCCGGGGTCACCCTCGACGAGTTGGTGCGCGCGCCGCGCACGCCCGAACTCACCCGCGTGACCACGGACCGACTGGACGTCACCTCCCCCACCGTCGAGCGCGCGGTGACCGACGTCCTGTCCCCCACCGCACTGGAGGAGGTGACGGTCGAGCATCCGACGGCACCGGAGTCAGTGAGCATCACCCAGGTCATCCTGAACCTGCCGCCGGCACCGCGGCACGTCTCCGCCCCGCCTCGGACCCCGGTGCGTCGTCCGACCACTCCCGCCCCGGTACAGCTCACCCCCGTCCATCTCCCGCCGCCGCCGGAGGTCGCCCATCCGGTCACCCCGCCCGTCGAACCGGTGCGCCACCCGCGCTCACCGTTCGACGCCACCCGTCCGCGTCCCCTGGAACCGGTACTCGTGGACCACGCCGACGTCGTCGTGCCCCCGCGGGCGCAGGGACTTCCTCTGCTGCGGGACGTCCCCACACCGGCCGGGCCGCGGCTGCGCGACATCCCGACCCCACGCGGGCTGGCCACCCGGGCGGTGCCGACGCCCCAGGGACTGGAGGTGACCGTCTTTCCCACCGTGCGGCACCGTCGCACGGTCCCCGTCACGGTCGACACCTCCCGCCGCTGGCGGCCGGCCGGCGCGGAAGACACCTCAACACCCGACAGGAGGAGCCCGCGGTGACGACGACACACAACGCACCCCAGCACCCCGAGCACTACCGTCCGGAACCCTCCGGCCGGTTCGCCGTCGACCTCACCACGCTGGAGGACGAGCCGCGGGACGGCGGGAAGAAGGACGGCAAGGACGCGTCGCGTCCTGCGCCGCCTGAGCCCAAGGCCGCGCCGCATGCGCGCGGCTGGACCGTCCTGCTCGGGCTCGTCCTGCTCGGCGTCACCGCCGTCATCGTCCGTGACATCCTCATCGTCACCGACACCGTCGGCGGGACGCAGCTCCTGCCGCCCGTGTTCGACTGGTTCGCCACCGTCCAGCAGGAGACGTGGATGCTGTGGGCCGGCATCGGCTGCGCCGTCGTCGCGCTCATCTTCCTCATCGTCACGCTGCGCCCCCGCAGCCGGACGCACCTCGCGTTCGACGACGACACCGCACTGTTCGCCCGCCCCGTCGACGTGGCCCGGTTGTCCACCGCCGCCGCACGTCGGGTGCCCGGGGTGCTCACCGCCCGGAGCGTGGCGACGCGCAAGAAGATCTCCGTGACCGTGGAAACCGCGGTCACCCCGGACTCCGCCGGAGCCATCCGGGACAGCGTGGCCGCCCAGGTCAACGAACTCGCCGGGCACCTGACGACGACCCCGACGGTCGACGTGAGCGTCTCCGCAGGAGGTGAAGGCAAGTGAACCGTGGCAGAGCAACCTTCGACCGGCTCGTGACCTTCCTGCTGTTCCTCCTGTTCGGAGGGCTCGCCTTCTGGGCAGTCGGAGTGCACTTCGAGTTCGGCCCCGCCGAGCGCATCGGCGAGGTCGTGGACCGCGACTTCTGGTCCGGGCTGACCGGGCAGGACAACTACACCGCCATCCTCATCGTCGCCGCCGTGGTCACCGGGCTGGTGGGACTGTTCCTCATCGGCATCAACATCGAACGGCGCCGCCTCGGCCGGGGCGCTTCACCGACGTCCGCGGCGACCGGCACGATCCGCACGTCCCCCGGGGACCTCGCGTCCGCCGTCGCCCAGTCCTTCGAGAAGCGCGACGACGTACGTTCGACGTCCTACCGTGCGACCACCGACCGCGGTACCGACATCATCGAGATCCGGTTGCGGATCCCGGCAGAGGCCGACGTGGCCGAGCTCGGTGCCGACTGCGCCCGCGCGGCCCGGGACATCACCACCGCACTCCCGGGCCAGGAGATCCTCCCCCGATTCCTGCTGCAGGTCGAGCAGCCCGCCCGGCCCCGGTAGGAGTTCGCGAGTCGGCACAGGCGGCGTGCCGGACACGCTGGACCGCAGGTCAGGGGAATATCAATCCCTTGACAGTGAGGTTAGCCTACTGATAGTGTCCCCCGGGCAAGCGAACCCTTATACGTGGTCCGCTCCACGCCGACTACGAGAAGGAAGAACGGGGTTCCCGGCTGTCCCGGGACCGCTCACGCACCAATGACACACACCCTGGACACCTCGCAGGCCCCACCCTCCGATGACGGCGACGACGGCGACAAGGACACCGTAGCGGCCTCCACGACCACCGGACTGTACGCGAAACGGGCCATCGGCCTGGTCGTACTGCTCGTCGTCCTCTTCCTGGCCTTCATCGCCAGCCTCGCCCACGGCGCCAACCCCATCCCCTACGCGGAGGTCTGGGACGCGATCTGGAACCGCGGGGAGAACGAGGCGTCCTACATCGTGTGGGACCAGCGCTTCCCACGGACGGTGATCGGCATCCTCACCGGTGCCGCCTTCGCCCTGTCCGGCGCACTGATCCAGGCACTCACCCGTAACCCCCTGGCGGACGCCGGCATCCTCGGCGTCAACGCCGGCGCGGGACTGGCCGTCACCGTGGGCGTGGGCATCTTCGGCATCGCCGGCATCACCCAGTACATCTGGTTCGCCTTCCTCGGTGCCGCCGCCACCACCGTGCTGGTCTACGTCATCGGCGTGGCCGGCGGCTCCCGCGGGGCGAACCCGGCGACGCTCGTCCTCGCCGGTGTCGCACTGGCCGCCGTGTTCGGAGGTGTGACCAGCTTCCTGCAGCTCATCGACCCCGACACCTTCGAGGCCATCCGCAACTGGAACCTCGGTTCCGTGGCCCGGACCTCCATCGCCGACGCGCAGGCCGTGATCCCCTTCCTCCTGCTCGGATTCGTGCTGGCGGTCCTGGTGTCCACCGACCTGAACTCCATCGCCCTGGGCGACGACCTCGCCGCATCCCTGGGCACCAAGGTCGTGCGCGCCAGGATCGTGACGATCCTGGCCGTCACCGTGCTCGCCGGCGGGGCGACCGCGCTGACCGGCGGCATCGGCTTCGTGGGGCTGATGGTGCCCCACGTGGTGCGCTGGATCGTCGGTCCGGACCAGCGTTGGATCTTCTTCTACTGCCTGCTCGGCGGACCGATCATGGTCATGCTGGCCGACACCCTGGGCCGTGTCATCGCCCGTCCCGGTGAGATCCAGGTGGGCATCCTCACCGCCGTCATCGGTGCCCCGGTGCTCATCGCCCTGGTCCGACGGAAGAATGCGAGCGGCCTGTGAAGACTCCTGACAGCACGATCGACTTCGGCTACACCACCCGCACCGTCCGGACCCCGTTCACCGACCACCGATTCCACATCCGCTCGGGCGTGGTCGCCTGCCTCTTCATCGGCTCGGCCGCACTGCTCGCCCTGGTGGCCATCGGCATCGGCCAGTACCCGCTCAACCCGCTGGAGGTGTTCAACGCCATCATCGGCAACGGCGAACGCTTCCACCGGATCGTGGTCGTGGAGTGGCGCATGCCCGTGGCGATCTCCGCGGTGTTCTTCGGCGCCCTGCTCGGCATCGGTGGCGCGGTGTTCCAGTCCATGACCCGCAACCCGCTGGGCTCCCCGGACATCATCGGCTTCGACGCCGGCTCCTTCACCGCCGTGACCCTGACCATGCTGGTCATCGGTTCCACCGCCTACTGGAACATCGCCTTCGCCGCGATCATCGGCGGCGTGCTGACCGCCTTCGTGGTCTTCCTGCTGGCCCGCAAGAACAAGTCGGTGCAGAGCTTCCGCCTGATCATCGTGGGCATCGGCGTCTCCGCCACCCTCGGCTCGCTCAACGCCTACCTGATCACCCGCGCCGACGTGGAGGACGCCATGATGGTCGGCTTCTGGTCCGCCGGGTCGATCAACCGGGTCACCTGGCAGTCGCTGCTGCCCGTCCTGGCCATCGGCATCCTGGTCATCGTCCTGATCGCCCTGCTGGCCCCGGCGCTCAAGCAGATGGAACTCGGCGACGACGCCGCCACCACCCAGGGCGTGAACGTGGAACGTACCCGCCTGGCCCTGATGATCACCGGTGTGGCCACGACCGCGCTGGTCACCGCCGCCGCCGGGCCCATCGGCTTCATCGCCCTGGTCGCCCCGCAGCTCGCCCGGCGCATCGCCGGCACCCCGGGGGTCACCGTGCTCGGTGCCGCCGCGGTGGGTGCCGCCCTGCTCACCTTCGCCCACTTCCTCTCGCTGGTGATCTCCCAGTTCTACCGTTCGATCCCCGTCGGTCTGCTGACCGTGAGCGTGGGCGGCGTGTACATGATCTGGCTGCTCGTCCGCGAGGCCCGCAAGCAGTACGGCGCACCGAAACAGACCAACTAACGGGAACATGGAATGACTGACTCAACGCACGGCCCCTCGACCCGCCTGAAGGCCGTCGACGCCACCATCGGTTACGACCAGCGGATCATCTCCACCGACCTCTCGGTGGATATCCCGCACGAGTCGTTCACCGCCATCATCGGTCCCAACGGCTGCGGCAAGTCCACCCTGCTGCGCGCACTCGCCCGCGTCCTGACCCCGGCGAAGGGCGAGGTCCTGCTGGACGACAAGAAGATCTCGTCCTACGGGGCGAAGGACGTCGCCCGCCAGCTCGGGCTGCTCCCGCAGACCTCCCTGGCACCCGAGGGCATCCGCGTCGCCGACCTCGTCGCCCGCGGGCGCGCCCCCTACCAGTCGCTGTTCCACCAGTGGTCGCGTGAGGACGAGCAGGCGGTGAAGGAGGCCCTGGAGGCCACCCGCACCGACGTGCTGTCGGGCCGTCTCGTCTCCGAACTCTCCGGCGGTCAGCGCCAGCGCGTGTGGGTGGCGATGCTGCTGGCCCAGCAGACCCCGATCATGCTGCTCGACGAGCCGACGACATTCCTGGACATCGCCCACCAGTACGAGCTGATGGAGCTGCTGCGCACCTTCCACGACGACGGCAAGACCGTGGTCACCGTGCTGCACGACCTCAACCAGGCCTGCCGTTACGCCGGGCACCTCATCGTGATGCGTGACGGGCGGATCGTGACGACCGGCGCCCCGCAGGACGTGATGACCCCCGAGCTCGTCGAGGAGGTCTTCGGACTGCGCGCCCTGGTGGTCCCCGACCCGGTCACCGGGACGCCGAACATCGTGCCCCTGGACCCGCGGGCGGAGAAGAACGTGGTCTCCGCGGTGAACCCGGAACACGAGAACGCTACCGCCGGGGGTCGCTGACCACCTCCCAGTCCTCGACCTCCCCCGCCACGACCCGCAACAGCGGGTGGGCGGGGATCTCGTCGTCCGGGAGGCTCGCGTCCGGCAGGTTGTCCAGCCACTCCGGCGCACGCTCGGTCACCTTACGACGCAGGTGCTCGAGCTCGTAGGCGAGCTGCCCGCCGGTGACGGGGACCGGTGTGAGGTCGTCCGGCGTCGCCGTGCCGTGGATCCGGGTACCGTCGAAGCGGTAGCCCCGTGCCGTGGCCTCCTCGCGCAGGGCCCACAGGTAGGCGGCGATCGCCTCGGTCGGGGCGTCCTGCGCGCGGAACCTCCTGAGCTGCGGGTGGGCGGTGTAACCCCGCGTCCCGCCTTCCAGCACCTTCTGCGCCAGCAACGCCTCGCGCCAGCAGGCCACGAGTGCGGCACGGTCGAGGATCGAGGGGTCAAGGCTCCACAGTCGCATGGCCGGCCAGCATACCCCTCCCGGGTCAGTTGGCGGAGGAGTCCTCGACGGCGTCCTCGAGGTTGTCGAGGACGTCGAAGGCGTCGGTGAATCCGGCGATGGTCCCCTTGCCCAGCGGACGGACCTCCCCCTGCTGGGAGGCCTCGAGGTCACGGAAGGCGGTCGACTCCATCAGTGTGTCGAGGGAGTCGGTCGTCGCGCCGTCGAACCCCGTCGCGTAGAAGACGAGGTCCGCGTCGCCGAGCACCGAGCTGAGGTTCTCCGCCGACATCTCCTGCTCCCAACCATCGGCGTCGCGGGTGGCGTCGTCGATGCCGTCGGCGAACCGGGCACCCGCCGGCGTGATGATCTCGCCGGCCATGCTGCCGGAGCCCATCGCGGTGATCTCCTGGTCGTCGTAGGAGGCGAAGAAGGCCACCCGCCGGTCGGCCAGCTCATCACCGTAGGCATCGGCGACGTCCTCCTGACGGGCGCGCAGATCCTCCTCGAGCTCCTCGTAGCGGTCGGTGCGGTTGACCGCGTCGGCGATCTGCGCCACCCGGCCGGACCAGTCCGCACGCTCGTGCCCGGCGTGCGTGTAGATGTAGGACGGAGCGAGTTCCCGCAGCTTCTCCACGATCTCCTCGTCCACCATGTTCGGCACGAGGATCAGGTCGGGCTCCAGCGCCGCGACGGCCTCGAGGTCCGCCTGGCCGTCCCGGCCGATGTCCGGAACGTCCTTCATCCGCTCGAACTGCTCCTCGGTGAGCAGGGACCTGGTGGCCGTGCCGTTCTGGCCGGCGGGTTCGGTCCCCAGGTCCAGGAGTGCCTGTACAGCGGCAAAGTGCAGGGTGACGATGGTCTGCGGGTCCGCCGGGACCTCCACCTCGTTGCCCTCGGAATCCGTCACCCTGCGCACGTCCCCGTCGGCCACGTCGGTGACCGAGTCGGAGTTGGAGCCGTCCTCCCCGTCAGTGCTGCATGCGGGCACCGCGAGGAGCAGGGCCGCGGCGAGGACGCCGGACGCCGCGCGTCGGCGGGCGTGGCGGTTGGGAACGGTGGCTGAGGGGTGCGGGAAGGACGTCATGAGGGGATCATGACACATTCCGAACCCTTAGGCCAGGCTTTCCTATTATCTAGACACTGACGGCGCGACGCTGCTGGTTCTGCAGGACGCGCGCGAAGGTGGCGAACTTCGTCGCCGTCTCCTGGTGTTCCTCTTCCGGCACGGAACCGGCGACGATGCCGGCCCCGGCGAAGAGCTGCGCCCGGGGGCCGTCGACGACGCCGCCGCGCAACGACAACGCCCACTCGGCGTTGCCGTTGGCGTCCACCCAGCCGACCAGACCGGAGTACATACCGCGGTCGAAGTCCTCCAGCTCCCCGATGAGCTCACGGGCGGTCGCCGTGGGCCAGCCGCAGACGGCGGGTGTGGGGTGCAGGTCGTAGAGCATCTTCATCACCGACGCCGGCGAACCGACCCCCGGCAACCGGCCGGTGATCCGACTGCCCAGGTGCAGGATCACCGGGGTGGACACCACACTCGGCGCCTCCGGCACCACCACGTTGTTCGCGTGACGGTGGAACACCTCCCCCACCTGGTTGACCACGTGGCCGTGCTCGGCGCGGTCCTTCGGCGAGGTCAGGAGGTTGCGGGTCAGGTCCCGGTCACGCTCCGGGTGCTGACGGTCCCGCGGCACCGAACCCGCCAGCGGGAAACTCGTGACCGCACCGCGCCGGCTGCGCAGGACGAGCTCCGGGCTCGCCCCCACCAGCGAACCCTGCGACTCACCGAGGGCGGCGCGGTAGATGTAGGCGTGCGGGTTCGCCGCACCGAGGTCGGCGACGAGCCGGTCGAGGTCGAAGTCCTGCTCCGCCTCCAGCGACGCCGTCCGGGCGAGGACGACCTTCTTGAGCTCCTCGGCCTCGATCCGCTCCACGGCGCTGGCCACCGCGCGGCGGTAGCCGGGCGAATCCGGCAGCGACAGGGGTTCTGCGGCGGCGTTCGCCGCCGTCGCAGCGTCCTGCGCCGCGTCCTGCGCCGCGTCCTGGGCCGTCTCCTGGGCCGTGTCACCGACGGAACCCTCCCGCCAGGTGACCTCCTCGGGCACGTAGAGGACCGCGGGACGTCCAGTGTCGAAGGGGATGCACCCGACGACCGGCCCCTCGTTGCCCAGGTGCACGAGCAGGGACTCGACGGCGTCGGCGACACTGTCGCCGTCCCACACCGACGGGTCCACGACCTGCTTCACGCCCCGGGCCGACAGCCGGTACTCCGGCGTGGAGAACTCGAACAACATGTCATCGGTACGCGGGTCAACGCTGGCTGGCACCACCATCGACGACCACCTCCTGGAGGGTCATGTGACGGGAACCGTCACCGGTGAGAAAGACGACGACCGAGGCGATGTCCGACGGATCGGCGATTCGCCCCAGCGGAATGCCCGACTTGAACAACTCGGGCTGACCGGCGACCAACGACTCCTCCGAGCCGAGACCGTCGATCATCGACGTGCGGGTGGTGCCCGGGCAGACAACGTTACACCGCACGCCACGGGGCCCCAGCTCAAGGCCGAAGGACCTCGTCACGCTGCTGGCCGCCGCCTTGGACGCCGCATAGGCGACCATCCTGGAGCGCGGCACCGAGCCGGCATTGGACCCGATGGTGACGATCGAGCCACCGCCGCGCTCCGCCATCCGCGGGCCCAGCGTGCGGCACAAGGCGAAGACGCCGAAGGCGTTGACGGCGAACTGGCGGTCCCAGTCCTCGTCGCTGGTCTCCTCACCCGGTCCACCGGGCCGACCGAGGACCACACGTCCTCGACGATCGTCGCGACCTGGTCGGAGTCCGAGACGTCCAACCCCACCTGGTGGAGGACGCCCGGCAGTTGCGTCCGCACACGGATGACACCCGCGTCGTGGGACACGTCGGCCGCGGAAACCGTGTGACCGGCCTCCAGAAGTCGGGTCACGACGGCGTTACCGATACCGCCCGCCGCGCCCGTGACAAAGACATGGGACAACTCAACCACGCGCCCCGACCGCAGCCGCCGGACGTGCGAACTGGGTGAGCCCGTCGACGACCGACGCCGTGTCCGTGACGAGGCCGCACCGCGACGCGGCGAAGTCCAGGGTGTGCCGGTGGTCCTCCGGGGTGAAGTCCGCCATCGCGTCGGCGACCAGGAAAGGCTTGACGTCGCGCATGAACGCGGAGGTCGCCGTTGTCAGGCAACCGATGTGGGCGTACACGCCGACGATGATGAGCTGGTCGCGGCCGTCGCCGGCGAGCATGTCCTCGAAGTCCGAGCGGGAGAAGGCGTCGTAGCGCCACTTCGTGAGCACCGTATCGGCCTCACGCGGGGCGAGGTCGCCCACGATCGCCTGGCGGCCGTCGTCGGTGAGGCCGGGGCCCCAGAAGTCACCGAGGAGCCCGCGGTCGGAGGGGTCCTGGTTCGGCGGCTGAGCGGTGTAGAACACCGGGACACCGGCGGCGTCCGCGGCCTCGCGCAGCCGACGGATGTTGTCGATGACGGTGGCGACCATCGGCGAGTCCTCGCCAAACGCGTCGATGAAATACTCCTGCATGTCATGGATCAGCAGAGCTGCGTGAGGGGCATCAAGCTGCCAGTCCGCGCGATTCCGCGGCAGGGAATCGGCGGCGGGCAACGGGTAAGGTGCAATCGCGGGTAGCACGACGTCCTCCTAAAAGGGTGTGAGGGTATACCGCCATAAGCGACGGCGGCAACAGCGTACCCTACCCTGGCTTCACGTATACCAGACCTATCTATGTCATTTGTCACATGCGCGCAGTATTGACACAACTGTCCCGCCACGGACACCGGGACGACATCTGCGCAGCGTATCAGCGGACAATGGCGTTCACCACTGGCTTGAGGGTTGGCGGGTTGCCAGGATATTGGCAGCGGGGCGTGGGCCGGGGAGGTCCTGCGGGGCGCGGTGGGGCCGTTCGGAATAACCACCCTTCCAGGCAGCCGTTCGGCCCGTTTCCCTGCCTGGAAGGGTGATCGCACTGCATGGCCACTCCCCTACGCCTGAGGGGGGGGGACGCGAAGGAGGAGCGGGCATGCAAAAAGGACTGCCCCCTCCCGTGCGAACACGGGTGGGGGCAGTCCTCAGTGTCGTCCATCGCGCCGGAGCGCGGGGACGGACCCTGTCAGGTCAGATCAAACTACTTGTTGATCTTGGTGACACGGCCGGCGCCGACGGTGCGGCCACCCTCACGGATGGCGAACCGCAGGCCCTCGTCCATGGCGACCGGCTGGATCAGGGTGACGCTCATGTCGACGTTGTCGCCGGGCATGACCATCTCGGTGCCCTCCGGCAGCTTCACGACGCCGGTGACGTCGGTGGTGCGGAAGTAGAACTGCGGGCGGTAGTTGTCGAAGAACGGGGTGTGGCGGCCGCCCTCATCCTTGGACAGGATGTAGACGGAGCCCTCGAACTCGGTGTGCGGGGTGTAGGCACCGGGCTTGGCGATGACCTGACCGCGCTCGACGTCCTCGCGCTTCAGACCGCGGAGCAGCAGGGCGGCGTTGTCGCCGGCCTCAGCCGAATCCAGCAGCTTGTTGAACATCTCGATGGAAGTCACCGTGGTCTTGGTGGACTTCTCGCGGATGCCGATGATCTCGATCTCGTCGTTCAGGTTCAGCTCGCCACGCTCGACACGACCGGTAACCACGGTGCCGCGGCCGGTGATCGTGAAGATGTCCTCGACGGGCATCAGGAACGGCTTGTCGGTCTCGCGCTCCGGATCCGGGATGGAGTCGTCGCAGGCCTGCATGAGGTCGACGATCGCCTGGGTCCACTTCGGGTCGCCCTCGAGCGCCTTCAGAGCGGAGATCTGGACGATCGGGGCCTCTTCGTCGTAGTCCTGCTCGCCCAGGAGCTCACGGACCTCCATCTCGACGAGCTCGATGAGGTCCTCATCGTCAACCATGTCGCACTTGTTCAGCGCAACGAGGATGTAGGGAACGCCAACCTGGCGAGCCAGCAGAACGTGCTCACGGGTCTGCGGCATCGGGCCGTCAGTGGCGGCGACGACGAGGATCGCACCGTCCATCTGAGCAGCACCGGTGATCATGTTCTTGATGTAGTCGGCGTGACCCGGCGCATCCACGTGTGCGTAGTGGCGCTTCTCGGTCTGGTACTCCACGTGGGAGATGTTGATCGTGATGCCACGCTCACGCTCCTCCGGCGCCTTGTCGATGGCGTCGAATGCGAAGGCCTGGTTGAGCTCCGGGTAGGTGTCAGCCAGAACCTTCGTGATAGCGGCAGTCGTCGTGGTCTTGCCGTGGTCGACGTGACCGATGGTGCCGATGTTAACGTGCGGCTTAGTACGCTCGAACTTAGCCTTCGCCACTGTGGTGTCCTCCTGGACTCTTCGGTGACTACGACTCTCGCAGCCACGGGGATTATGTACTCCGGTACCGGGTCCACTGCTGGTGCAGCAGCCGGAACACCGGGTCTTTCATTGTGCCGATTACAGCATCGTACAGCGCGTTGGCGGCCGTGACATCCCCGCACCGGAACGGCGGGATTGAAAGGGCTTCCTGCCTACACGCAGGTGCTGGGTAACGGCCAGCACTCTGCATCCTACTGCAACCTGCGCCGCAGCGAAAACCGCGTGGTGACGGCAGGTTACGAGGATACCGGGTGCTGACCCCTACCCTCCCCCGTGGACGGCCGGTGTCACCAGCCGGAGGCTGGGCCGGCGTCCGCGGGGAGGACGAGGTCGCGTCCTTCGGCCGGGGCCGAGGGAGGCGGCGGAGAACTAGGCGTTGCCCGTGCGCTCCGCGATGATCTCGGTCGCCACGGAGGAGGGAACCTCACCGTAGGAGTCGAAGATCATGGTGTAGTTCGCACGACCCTGGGTCTTGGACCGCAGGTCGCCGACGTAGCCGAACATCTCGGACAGCGGGACCTTGCCCTTGACGACCTTGGCGCCGGAGCGGTCCTCCATGGCCGAGACCTGGCCACGACGGGAGTTGATGTCGCCGATGACCTCACCCATGAACTCCTCAGGGGTGGTGACCTCGACAGCCATCAGGGGCTCGAGCAAGACCGGCTTCGCCTTGGCGACGCCTTCCTTCAGGGCCTGGGAACCGGCGATCTTGAACGCCATCTCCGAGGAGTCGACGTCGTGGTACTGACCGTCGATCAGGGTGGCCTTGATGTCGACCAGCGGGAAGCCCGCCAGGTAGCCGTACTGCATGGCGTCCTGGATGCCGGCGTCCACCGAGGGGATGTACTCACGGGGGATGCGGCCACCGGTGACGGCGTTGACGAACTTGTAGTTCGCGTCCTCGCCCTCCTCCAGCTCCTCGGGATCCGGGTTGTACGGCTCGAGGGCGATGATCACCTTAGCGAACTGACCGGAACCACCGGTCTGCTTCTTGTGGGTGAACTCGATCTTCTCGACGGGCTTGCGGATGGTCTCGCGGTACGCGACCTGCGGGGCACCCACGTTGGCCTCGACCTTGAACTCGCGCTTCATGCGGTCGACGAAGACGTCGAGGTGCAGCTCGCCCATACCACCGATGATGGTCTGGCCGGTCTCGTCGTCGAGGTTGACGGTGAAGGTCGGGTCCTCTTCGGTCAGGCGCTGGATGGCGACACCCAGCTTCTCCTGGTCCGACTTGGTCTTCGGCTCGATGGAGACCTTGATGACCGGGTCCGGGAAGTCCATGGACTCCAGGAGGATCGGGTCGTTGATGTCGCAGAGCGTGTCACCGGTGGTGGTCTCCTTGAGACCGATCATCGCGTAGATGTTACCGGCGTGGGCCTTGTCGACCGGGTTCTCCTTGTTGGCGTGCATCTGGAAGAGCTTGCCAACGCGCTCCTTCTTACCGGTGACGGCGTTGAGGACCTGCTGGCCCGGCTCGACGTTGCCCGAGTAGACGCGCACGAAGGTGAGCTTGCCGAAGAACGGGTGAGCGGCGATCTTGAAGGCGAGAGCGGAGAAGGGCTCGTCGTCGTTGGGCTTGCGGGACATCTCGACGTCGTCGTGGCCCGGCTTGTGGCCCTGGATGTTCTCGACGTCCAGCGGGGACGGGAGGTAGTCGATGACCGCGTCCAGCACCGGCTGGATGCCCTTGTTGTGGTACGCGGTACCACAGAGCACGGGGTAGATCTCGGAGTTGATCGTCAGCTTGCGGATGGCAGCCTTGATCTCCTCGAGGGAGAGCTCCTCGCCCGCGAAGTACTTCTCCATGAGTGCCTCGTCGGACTCGGCGACGGACTCGAGGAGCTTCTCGCGGTACTCGGCGGCCTTGTCGGCGAGATCGGCGGGGATCTCCTCGTAGGTCGACTCAGCGCCGACCTCGACGCGGCCGCGCCAGGTGATGGCCTTCATGGTCAGCAGGTCGACGACGCCGTCGAAGTCGTCCTCGGCGCCGATCGGGAGCTGCATGACCAACGGCTTCGCACCGAGGCGGTCGATGATGGTCTGAACGGTGAAGTAGAAGTCCGCGCCCAGCTTGTCCATCTTGTTGACGAAGCAGATGCGGGGGACGTCGTACTTGTCGGCCTGACGCCAGACCTGCTCCGACTGGGGCTCGACGCCCTCCTTGCCGTCGAAGACGGCGACGGCGCCGTCGAGGACGCGCAGGGAGCGCTCGACCTCGACGGTGAAGTCGACGTGGCCGGGCGTGTCGATGATGTTGACCTGGTTCTCATCCCAGAAACAGGTGACGGCGGCGGAGGTGATCGTGATGCCACGCTCCTTCTCCTGCTCCATCCAGTCAGTGGTGGAGGCACCGTCGTGCGTCTCGCCAACCTTGCGGTTGATGCCGGTGTAGTAGAGGATGCGCTCGGTCGTCGTGGTCTTACCAGCATCGATGTGCGCCATGATGCCGATGTTGCGGACCTTTTTCAGGTCCTTCTGCACTTCTTGTGCCACAGTCTATTCCCTCGGTGTTGTTGGAATGTCGTAGATGATTGTGCCATCGACCGGGCGACCACGCAGGTTCCACGCCGGCCGGGAGGAGTCACCCGGGGGTGACTCCTCTCAGATCACCAGCGGTAGTGGGCGAAGGCGCGGTTGGCCTCGGCCATCTTGTGGGTGTCCTCGCGACGCTTGACCGAGGCGCCGAGACCGTTGGACGCATCCAGGATCTCGTTGGCGAGACGCTCGGTCATCGTGTTCTCGCGGCGCTGACGGGTGAAGGTGACGAGCCAGCGCAGGGCCAGGGTGGTGGAGCGACCGGGACGGACCTCGACCGGGACCTGGTAGGTGGCGCCACCGACGCGACGGGAGCGGACCTCGAGGGCCGGCTTCACGTTGTCGAGGGCCTTCTTCAGCGTGAGGACCGGGTCGGTACCGGTCTTGTCGCGGCAGGCCTCGAGGGCACCGTAGACGATGCGCTCGGCGGTGGACTTCTTGCCGTCCAGCAGAACCTTGTTCACGAGCTGGGAGACGATGACGTCGTCGTAGACCGGATCCTTGACGACGGGACGTGCGGGTGCGGGACCTTTACGCGGCATTCTACTTCTCCTTCTTGGCGCCGTAGCGGGAACGGGCCTGCTTGCGGTCCTTGACACCCTGGGTATCGAGGGAGCCGCGGACGATCTTGTAGCGGACACCCGGGAGGTCCTTCACACGACCACCACGGACGAGCACCATGGAGTGCTCCTGGAGGTTGTGGCCCTCACCGGGAATGTAGGCGGAGACCTCGATGCCGGAGGTCAGTCGCACACGGGCGACCTTACGAAGAGCCGAGTTCGGCTTCTTCGGGGTGGTGGTGTACACGCGGGTGCACACGCCACGACGCTGGGGCGAGCCCTTCAGCGCAGCCGTGGCAGTCTTGACAGACTTGTCGTGGCGGCCCTTTCGGACCAGCTGCTGGATAGTAGGCATAAACCGACTTTCTGCTTGTTCGTGTCCTGCCGTGCCCCGGGCTCTCCCGGTGCTGATGCCGGTGGACGCTCGTGGTCGGACGAGACCTTCTTCGAGATCATTTCCCTGCTGTGTCAGTCGCGTCTTTGTTTTGAACGTGCCGAAACCCCTCAGCCGCTCTCGCTGGCCTACGGGGTAGAAGTTCATATCCGACCGGAAGAACCGGCAGACGCGTCCTGATAACTGGGACTGTGGCCTGACACTACCCGACACGCCGCATACCACCAAATCCCCGCCCCCGCCGCACCCGGGCCACCGCCGAGATCCGTACTATACAGCCGTACCAGACATCGTTCCCGGCCACAGGCCCGCGAACGCCTCCCCGCCGTTTCAATTCATCGCCCCTGGACGCGCACTGGTACGTACGTATCAGGTATGGACCCCGCGACCGCCCCTCCCCCACGAACGACGAAGACCCGGCCCCCTTTGAAAGGGGACCGGGCTTTGCTCTGCTTCGCGGGTGGGCCGGCGGCGCTAGGCCACCGGGCACCTGCTAGTTCAGGTCGATGTCGTCCAGCGGGACGGCAGCGCCGGTGAACTCACCGTAGGAGTCGTCACCGTAGAAACCGTCACCGAAGGTGGACGGCAGCTGGTAGGCGGCCGCGCGGGCCTCCTCGGTCGGCTCCACCGCGATGTTGCGGTACTTGGAGATACCGGTACCGGCGGGGATCAGCTTACCGATGATCACGTTCTCCTTGAGGCCGATGAGCTTGTCGGAACGCTTGTTGATCGCAGCGTCCGTCAGCACACGGGTCGTCTCCTGGAAGGAGGCGGCCGACAGCCAGGAGTCGGTGGCCAGCGAGGCCTTGGTGATACCCATGATCTCGGCACGCACCTCCACCGGACGTCCACCGGTCTGCACCGCAGCCTTGGAGGCAGACACGGCGTCGGCGTGGTCGACGAGAGAACCGGGCAGGTACTCGGTCGAGCCGGAGTCGATGACCGTCACGCGACGCAGCATCTGGCGCACGATGATCTCGATGTGCTTGTCGTGGATGGCCACACCCTGGTCACGGTAGACCTTCTGGACCTCGTTGATCAGGTGCTGCTGGACGCCACGGCGACCCATCACGCGGAGCACCTCGTGCGGGTCAGCGGAACCCTTGAGCAACTGCTGACCGCGGGAGACCGAGTCGCCCTGCTTGATCTGACGCTCGAAGTCGCCGACCTTGATGACGGCCAGACCCTGACGCTTGGACAGCTTCTCGTACACGACCTCGTCCGAGCCGTCGGCCGGGATGATGGTCAGGGTGTAGAAGTTGTCGTCGTCCTCGATCCGCACCTTGCCGTCGACCGAGGCGATGGGCGCCTTGGCCTTCGGGACGCGGGCCTCGAACAGCTCCTGGACACGGGGCAGACCGCCGGTGATGTCTCCACCGACACCACCCTGGTGGAACGTACGCATGGTCAGCTGGGTACCCGGCTCACCGATGGACTGCGCGGCGACGATACCCACGGCCTCACCGATGTCAACCTTCTTACCGGTTGCCATGGAACGTCCGTAGCAGGTCGCGCAGACACCGGTGGCGGTGTCACAGGTCATCACGGAGCGGACCTTCAGGGTAGCGACACCGGCGTCGACGAGCTGCTGGATCTCCGGGTCGCCCAGGTCCTGGCCGGCCGGGATGACGACGTTGCCCTCGGGGTCCACGGCGTCGGCGGCGAGGAAACGGCCGGTGGCCGCGGTCTCGACGAACTCCGCACGACGGAACTTCCCGGTCGGGTTGCCCTCGGCGTCCGGCACAGCCTCCGCCAGCGGGATGGTGACGCCCTTGGACGTGGTGCAGTCGTCCTCGCGGACGATGACGTCCTGCGCGACATCCACCAGACGACGGGTCAGGTAACCCGAGTCGGCGGTACGCAGCGCGGTATCGGCCAGGCCCTTACGCGAACCGTGGGAGTTGTTGAAGTACTCCAGCACCGACAGTCCCTCACGGAAGGAGGTCTTGATCGGACGCGTGATGTAGTCACCACGCGAGTTCGTGACCATGCCCTTCATACCGGCCAGCGTCCAGATCTGACGCATGTTGCCGGCCGCGCCGGACTTCACGATCATCGGGATCGGGTTGTCGTCCGGGTAGAGCTGCTCGACGGACTCACCGACGAAGTCGGTGGCTTCCTTCCACAGGTCGACCAGGGAGTTGTACCGCTCCGTCGCGTTGATCTTGCCGCGAGCCATCTTCTTCTCGATGACGCGGGCACGCTCCTCGTAACGGTCGAGGATCTCCTTCTTGTTCGGCAGGACCAGCACGTCGTGCATGGTGATGGTCACGCCGGAACGGGTCGCCCAGTAGAAACCGGCGTCCTTGAGCTTGTCCACGGTCTGGGCGACCGTGATCATCGGGTACTTCGCGGCGAGGTCGTTGATGACCGCGGCCTGCGGCTTCTTGGCCATGACGTCGTCGACGAAGGGGTAGTTCCACGGCAGCAGGTCGTTGAAGAGCACGCGGCCGAGGGTGGTGTGGGCGAGCCACACCTCCCCCTTCTGCCAACCGTCGGGGAAACGCTCGGCCTCGACGTCCGCCGGCGGACGCAGGTGGTCGATGCGGACCTTGATCGGGGCCTGCAGACCCAGGACGCCACGGTCGCGGGCCATGATGGCCTCGGCGAGGGTGGAGTACACGCCCCGCTCGGGACCGTTCTCGTCGGCCGGGGTGTAGGCACCCTGGCCACCGATCTCGTCCACGGACTTCTGCAGCGTCAGGAAGTACAGGCCGGTGACCATGTCCAGACGCGGCATGGCCAGAGGCTTACCGGACGCCGGGGACAGGATGTTGTTCGAGGCGAGCATCAGGATGCGGGCCTCGGCCTGGGCCTCGTCGGACAGCGGCAGGTGCACAGCCATCTGGTCGCCGTCGAAGTCGGCGTTGAAGGCCTCACAGGCCAGCGGGTGCAGCTGGATGGCCTTACCCTCGACGAGCACCGGCTCGAAGGCCTGGATACCCAGGCGGTGCAGGGTGGGCGCACGGTTCAGCATCACCGGGTGCTCGGCGATGGCGTCCTCGAGCACGTCCCACACCTCGGGACGCTGACGCTCGACCATCCGCTTGGCGGACTTGATGTTCTGCGCGTAGGACTTCTCGACCAGGCGCTTCATCACGAACGGCTTGAAGAGCTCCAGGGCCATCTGCTTGGGCAGACCACACTGGTGCAGCTTCAGCTGCGGACCGACGATGATCACCGAACGACCGGAGTAGTCGACACGCTTACCGAGCAGGTTCTGACGGAAGCGGCCCTGCTTGCCCTTGAGCAGGTCGGACAGCGACTTCAGCGGACGGTTGCCGGGGCCCGTGACCGGGCGGCCGCGGCGGCCGTTGTCGAAGAGCGCGTCGACGGACTCCTGCAGCATGCGCTTCTCGTTGTTCACGATGATCTCGGGTGCACCGAGGTCCAGCATGCGCTTGAGGCGGTTGTTGCGGTTGATCACACGACGGTAGAGGTCGTTGAGGTCGGAGGTCGCGAAGCGGCCACCGTCGAGCTGCACCATCGGGCGCAGCTCCGGCGGGATCACCGGGACAGCGTCCAGGACCATGCCGGCCGGGTCGTTGCCGGAACGCAGGAACGCGGCGACGACCTTCAGGCGCTTGAGGGCGCGCAGCTTCTTCTGGCCCTTGCCGTCGCGGATGATCTCGCGCAGCTTCTCGGCCTCGGCCTCGAGGTCGAAGGAGCGGATGAGGGTCTGGATGGACTCCGCGCCCATGCCGCCGGTGAAGTAGTCCTCGTAGCGGTCGACGAGCTCGGTGTAGATGCCCTCGTCCACGATCATCTGCTTCGGGGCGAGCTTGACGAAGGTGTTCCAGATCTCGTCGAGACGCTCGACCTCGCGCTCGGCACGCTCACGGATGTGGCGCATCTCGCGCTCGGCGGAGGTCTGGACCTTGCGCTTGGCGTCGGCCTTGGCACCGGCGGCCTCGAGCTCGGCCAGGTCGGCCTCGAGCTTCTCGGAACGCTCGGCCAGATCGGCGTCGCGCTCGTTCTCGACCTCCTTCTTCTCCACCAGCATCTCGGCCTCGAGGGTGGTCTGGTCGTTGTGGCGACCTTCCTCATCCACGGAGGTGATGATGTTGGCCGCGAAGTAGATGATCTTCTCGAGATCCTTCGGAGCCAGGTCCAGCAGGTAGCCCAGACGGGAGGGCACACCCTTGAAGTACCAGATGTGCGTGACCGGGGCGGCGAGCTCGACGTGGCCCATGCGCTCACGGCGCACCTTGGACTTCGTCACCTCGACACCACAGCGCTCACAGATGATGCCCTTGTAACGGACTCGCTTGTACTTGCCGCAGGCACACTCCCAGTCACGGGTGGGCCCGAAGATCCGCTCGCAGAACAGACCGTCCTTCTCGGGCTTCAGGGTGCGGTAGTTGATGGTCTCCGGCTTCTTGACCTCGCCGTGGGACCAACGACGAATGTCGTCGGCGGTCGCGAGACCGATACGCAGTTCGTCAAAGAAGTTGACGTCCAGCACGTGGACTCCCTTTCCCCTCCGTCTTCATACGGAGGGCGGTAGTACGGGTGGTGCAGTGAAAAAAGGTCGTTGTCTGGTGGTGGGGGCTAGCCCACGTCGCTGTCGGCGTCCGGACGCTCGTCGCGGGACAGGTTGATGCCCAGGGCGGCGTTGGCGTGGTCGAGCTCGTCGTCGTCCGTGGAGCTGAGCTCCATCGGGGAACCGTCGGCCGCGAGCACCTCGACGTTGAGGCACAGCGACTGCAGCTCCTTGAGCAGAACCTTGAAGGACTCCGGGATACCCGGGTCCGGGATGTTCTCGCCCTTGACGATGGCCTCGTACACCTTCACACGGCCCACGACGTCGTCCGACTTGATGGTGAGCAGCTCCTGCAGGGTGTAGGCCGCGCCGTACGCCTGCATGGCCCACACCTCCATCTCACCGAAGCGCTGGCCACCGAACTGCGCCTTACCACCGAGCGGCTGCTGGGTGATCATGGAGTACGGACCGGTGGAACGCGCGTGGATCTTCTCGTCCACGAGGTGGTGCAGCTTGAGCATGTACATGTAGCCCACGGAGACCGGGTACGGGAACGGCTCGCCGGAGCGACCGTCGATGAGCTCGGCCTTGCCGTCGCCGTCCGTGAGGCGGATGCCGTCACGGTTCGGACGCACCGACTTCATCAGGCCGGAGAGCTCCTCGTTGGAGGCTCCGTCGAACACCGGGGTGGCGGTCAGCGAGTCGGCCGGCACGTCGTAGAGATCCTCCGGGAGGGTCTCCAGCATGGCCTTGACGGTCTCGTCCTCGGAGTCGATGTCGACCGCCCAGCCGTTCTTGGCCAGCCAGCCGAGGTGGGTCTCCAGGACCTGACCGATGTTCATACGACGGGGGACACCGTGGGTGTTCAGCATGATGTCGACCGGGGTGCCGTCCGGCAGGAACGGCATGTCCTCGGCGGGCAGGATCTTGCCGACGACACCCTTGTTGCCGTGGCGGCCGGCGAGCTTGTCGCCGTCCTGGATCTTGCGCTTCTGCGCCACGTACACGCGGACCATCTCGTTGACACCGGGCGACAGGTCGTCGTCGTCCTCGCGGGAGAAGACGCGCACGCCGATGACCTTGCCGGTCTCGCCGTGGGGCACCTTCATGGAGGTGTCGCGGACCTCGCGGGCCTTCTCACCGAAGATGGCGCGCAGCAGGCGCTCCTCCGGGGTCAGCTCGGTCTCGCCCTTGGGCGTGA
Source organism: Corynebacterium sp. AOP12-C2-36 (assembly GCF_052379185.1). Classification (NCBI taxonomy): domain Bacteria; kingdom Bacillati; phylum Actinomycetota; class Actinomycetes; order Mycobacteriales; family Corynebacteriaceae; genus Corynebacterium; species Corynebacterium sp. AOP12-C2-36. Next base: position 223,148 of record NZ_JBQSYJ010000005.1, read on the forward strand.
CCTTACCGACGAGGATGTCGCCGTCGCGGACGTCCGCACCGATGCGCACGATGCCGCGCTCGTCCAGGTCGGCGAGCACGTCCTCACCCACGTTGGGGATGTCGCGGGTGATCTCCTCCGGCCCGAGCTTGGTGTCGCGGGCGTCGATCTCGTGCTCCTCGATGTGGATCGAGGTGAGGATGTCCTGCTCAACCATGCGCTGGTTGAGGATGATGGCGTCCTCGTAGTTGTGACCCTCCCACGGCATGATGGCGACCAGCAGGTTGCGGCCCAGCGCCATCTCACCGTTGTCGGTGCCGGGGCCGTCGGCGATGGCCTGGCCGGCCTCGACGCGGTCGCCCTGGCTGACCAGCGGCTTCTGGTTGTAGCAGGTGCCCTGGTTGGTGCGCTCGAACTTGCGCAGCATGTAGGTGTCGCGCACGCCGTCGTCGTCCATGATGGTGACGTAGTCGGCGGAGACGAACTCCACGGCGCCGGCCTTCGGGGAGACGATGACGTCGCCGGCGTCGTAGGCGGCGCGCTGCTCCATACCGGTGCCCACGAAGGGGGCCTCGGCACGCAGGAGCGGCACGGCCTGACGCTGCATGTTCGCACCCATGAGGGCACGGTTGGCGTCGTCGTGCTCCAGGAACGGAATCATGGCGGTGGCCACGGAGACCATCTGACGCGGCGAGACGTCCATGTAGTCGACCTTGTCGACCGGGACGACCTCGACGTCGCCGCCACGCAGACGGACCTCGATCTGCTCCTCGGTGAACTGCTTGTCCGCGTTGTACGGGGTGTTCGCCTGGGCGATGATGTGGCGGTCCTCCTCATCGGCGGTGAGGTAGTCGACCACGTCCGTGATCTGACCGTTCTCGACACGACGGTAAGGAGTCTCGATGAAGCCGAAGGGGTTCACGCGGGCGTAGGACGCCAGGGAACCGATCAGACCGATGTTCGGCCCCTCAGGGGTCTCGATCGGGCACATGCGGCCGTAGTGGGACGGGTGCACGTCTCGCACCTCGAGGCCGGCGCGCTCACGCGACAGACCACCGGGGCCCAGGGCGGACAGACGACGCTTGTTCGTCAGACCCGACAGGGAGTTGTTCTGGTCCATGAACTGCGACATCTGGGAGGTGCCGAAGAACTCGCGGATCGCGGCGGAGACCGGACGCACGTTGATCAGCGAGGTCGGGGTGATCGACTCCGCGTCCTGCGTGGTCATGCGCTCGCGCACGACGCGCTCCATGCGGGACAGGCCCACGCGGATCTGGTTCTGGATCAGCTCGCCGACGGTACGCACACGACGGTTGCCGAAGTGGTCGATGTCGTCGGTGCCCAGCGGGATCTCCACGGAGTCCGGGGAGGTCATGTCGCGCTCGCCGGAGTGCAGACGCACCAGGTACTCGATGGTGGTCAGGATGTCCTGCTCGGTGAGGGTCATGGGACCCTCGCCGCCGGTGCCCAGGCCCAGCTTGCGGTTGACCTTGTAGCGGCCCACCTTCGCCAGGTCGTAGCGACGGGAGTTGAAGAAGCTGTTCTCCAGCAGTGCCTGCGCGGAGTCGCGCGTGGGCGACTCACCGGGACGCTGCTTGCGGTAGATCTCCAGCAGGGCCTCGTCGGTGTTGGCGACGCCGTCCTTCTCGAGGGTGGACATCATGATCTCGGAGAAACCGAAACGCTCGGTGATCTCCTCGGCGCTGAGACCCAGGGCCTTCAGCAGCACGGTGACCGGCTGACGACGCTTGCGGTCGATGCGCACACCGATGGTGTCGCGCTTGTCGACGTCGAACTCCAGCCATGCACCACGCGAGGGGATGACCTTCACGGAGTGCAGCGGACGCTCGGTACCGGGGTCGATGGACTCGTCGAAGTACACGCCCGGGGAGCGGACGAGCTGCGAGACCACGACACGCTCGGTGCCGTTGATGATGAAGGTGCCCTTGTCCGTCATCATCGGGAAATCGCCGATGAAGACGGTCTGGCTCTTGATCTCACCGGAGGTGGCGTTGGTGAACTCCGCGGTGACGTACAGCGGAGCCGAGTAGTTGATGTCCTTGTCCTTGCACTCGTCGACGGTGTTCTTCACGTCGTCGAAGCGCGGCTCGGACAGGACCAGGGACATGTTCTCGGAGTAGTCCTCGACAGGGGACAGCTCTTCGAGGATGTCCTCGAGACCGGAGGTGATGCGAACGCCCTCCCCGGCCTCAGCCTGCTTGCGGGCGCGCCACTGCGGCGTGCCGACGAGCCAGGCGAAAGAGTCCCTCTGGATGTCGAGAAGACCGGGAACCTCGATCGGGGCGTCGATCTTCGCGAACGAGTGACGTTGCGAAGCTCCGGGAATTCCCGGGGTGGAACTGGTCAGGCGGGAGACTGCCAAGATGGGGTCCTTCCAGCACCTCACGTGCCTGCCGGTCGCCTGGATCCGAGGGGACGGGGTCCTGGGCGGTGGCCGACACGGTTGCTATGAGCGTACGGTCTGCGGTGGTCTGTGGAAATCTGTGGGGTTCTGTGGGGATTGGCGGTGACCGGGTCAGTTGCGAACCTTGGTCCGGAAACAGTTGATGGACCTTGTCAAGTCACCGGTCCGGACCGGACCGGCGCGGTCTGGCACCCTGGCGTTCCGCCGTGCCGTGACCATGTCGATCCCCTCCATGCCTTCACTCATCAAGGTCGTGTCCTGCTGTTGTCGCAACATCACCGGACGTCAATCCAGCGCAACGATCGATCGTATATCACCCGTAGGCGTATGTCCACCCCTGCGACACACCCGGTTCACCCACCCGTGAACTGTGCGGCCGGTCGGTCGTCTCCGACGACGACCCGGCTACTCCGACGACCCTGACGTCCCAGACCGCTGGGCGCGCTGTGGCCGCAAGGCCACCACCGCCGAACCGAGTGCCACGATAGCACCCGTGACGGTCAGCACAATACCCCAACCGCGCGTGGGACGGTCCTGCCCCAGATCCGCCGCCTGTCGCAGCAGGTCGTCGCGCTCCGCGTCCGGGGTCGACCCGTTGAAGGAACTCAGCAGTTCCGGGGCTGCAGCCTCGCCAGCCTCGCCTGCGGCAGCCTCCCCCTCACCGTCCTGCGCTGGCGCGTCCGGCACGTAGACGTCCTGGATGTCCTCGGTGACCGAGACGATCATGCCGCTGCCCGGCTCCACGCGGAACTCCTTGTAGCCGTTGCGGTACAGCGAGGAGGACGCCCCGTCCGGCGTCGTCGACGTCGACCGGTAGTAGCCCGGGTTCGCCTGACGCACCGGCTCGGCGTCGAAGTCCTGCCGGAAGACGTAGACCTCCGAGCCGTCGACGTCCTCGGTCTGGACGAACTGGGCGGGCACCTCGCGACGCAGCAGGTTGTCGAAGACCGGGTACTCCTCCTGCGCCGTGTCGCGCGGGAACGTCAGCCACTGGCCGGTGACCTCGCTCGCGACCGCAGGCGTCCCCGGCGTGTCCGCGACCTTCGCGTCCCCCAGCGACGCGCCACTCATGCGGTCGATCCGGTAACTCCAGACCTCGGCGACCAGCAGGGCGTCGCCGCCCTCGAGGTCGTCGCGCACGGAGGTGACGCCGACGGTCGCCGCGGCCGCGTCGTCGTCCGCCGGCTCCCCCAGCGTCACGGCGTAGGTCTTCGTCACCGGCGCGGTGACCGGCTCGTCGCCGTCACCGAGGTAGGATGTCCCGACGCGTGCCTCGTCGTCCTGCAGCGTCAGCTGCGTCTCGCTGAGTTCCAGGGGCACGGGACGCTCCGGCGGCACGAGGACCGGCAGCGCCAGGGCGAGGACGAGGAGGAGACACCCCAGTCCCAGGACGAGGACTGCGGTGACACGTGATCTCGGAAGCATGCGGACCATCGTAGTGGTCGACGTGTCCGGGAGTACACATGACACAACCCCCGCCGGGAACGTCTCGTGGACGTCCCTGACGGGGGTCGTGGTGAAAGCGGCGTGAGCCGGGTTTCTCCTACTTGAGGGAAACCTTGGCGCCGGCCTCCTCGAGCTTGGTCTTGGCAGCCTCGGCGTCATCCTTGGATGCACCCTCGAGCAGAGCCTTCGGTGCGCCCTCGACGAGCTCCTTGGCCTCCTTCAGGCCCAGGCCGGAGACGAGCTCGCGGACAACCTTGATCACGCCGATCTTCTTGGCGCCGGCATCCTCGAGAACGACGTCGAACTCGTCCTTCTCCTCCTCCTCGGCAGCAGCAGCGGCCGGAGCGGCAGCAGCGGCGACCGGGGCGGCAGCGGTGACGTCGAAGGTGTCCTCGAAGAGCTTGACGAACTCGGAGAGCTCGATCAGGGTCATCTCCTTGAAGGCCTCGAGCAGTTCGTCGTTGGTGAACTTAGCCATGTCGGCTTCCTTTCTTCGTCCCGACCGGACGTGGCCGGGAACAGGTTTTGTTACGTATGGGGGTTAAGCAGCCTGAAAGATCAGGCAGCTTCCTTCTTCTCCTGGAGCGCGGCGGTGAGCCGTGCAACCTGGGAAGCCGGGGCGTTGAACAGCCCGGCAGCCTTGCTGAGGGAGCCCTGCAGGGCGCCGGCCAGCTTGGCCAGGGTGGTCTCGCGGTTGTCCAGCTCGGCGATTGCCTCAACCTGGGCAGCGGACAGCGGAGTGCCGTCCATGTTGCCGCCCTTGATCACGAGGGCGCTGTGATCCGCACCGAACTTCTTGAACGCCTTGGCGGCGTCAACCGCCTCGCCCTGGATGAAGGCGACGGCAGTAGGTCCGGTGAGCAGTTCATCAGCGATCTCGACGCCGGCCTGCTTGGCAGCCAGCTTGATCATGGTGTTCTTGGCGACGGAGTAGGTGACCTCGGAACCCAGGGCCTTGCGCAGCTCCGTCGTCTGAGCGACGGTCAGGCCACGGTACTCGGTAAGCACGGTGGCACTGGCGTTCTCGAAACGTGCGGTGAGCTCCGCGACCGATGCGGTGTTCTTTGCGTTTGCCATACTCTCGCCTCCTTCCTGATGTCTGTCGGTGGTGCGACCAGACGGTGTCCTGAACGACCCTCCGTGACAAACAGTGACGCCCCGTGCCACAGGGCACGGGGCGCTCGGAGCGATTCTCGCGGACCCGTGGGTCCGCCGACGCTCAGCGTGTTCCGTGTTTCCCTGCGTGGGTCGCCATCGCCTTGACGGTGATGGTCCTTCGTCCGACTCCCCCGGTGCTGCCCGGGTGAGACGTCGACCGACGGTCTCCGGTGAAACTTGAACGTTCGCGGGCGTACCCGCGATCAAACTTCTCGTGTCACTATAGACCGGCACACACGAACCGCAAAATCCCGGCCGCGGAGCGCCCCGGGAGGTAGTTTCGTGGACATGACTTCCCCTGCCGCCTCCCCCGCCGGAGCAGCCCGGTCCGCCGGCGTCCCCGACCACCGGTTCTTCCTCTCCGCCTTCCTCCGCTCGTGGGGACGACACGACCCACTCCCCTCCCGGGTGAACGACTGGGAGACACCGATGTCCGAGGAACACCCGGTGCCCGTCGTCCTGCTCCACGGCACGTGGATGAACGCCTACGGCACCTGGTCGTACATCGCACCGAAGCTCGTGGCACGCGGCTACCGTGTCTTCGCGCTCAACTACGGCGGCGACGACGAGAGCCTGCTGGGCCGTCGCCGCTGCTGTTTCGCCAGCGGACCGTTGCTCGACGCCACCGAGGACATCGGCCGTTTCATCGACCGGGTGCTGGAGGCGACCGGCGCCGAGAAGGTGGACGTGGTCGGCCATTCACAGGGTTCCGCGCAGGCCCGCATGCTCGTCACCGAGCACGAGGGCCGGTTCGCCGGCGGCGAACCCAAGATCCGCAACATCATCGGGCTCGCCGGCTCCGGCAACGGCACCACGCTGATGGGCCTCGGCACGCTCACCGCGAAGCTCCGCGAGGCCCTCCACGGCCGGGTGGACGTCTCCCGGATCGTGCGCAGCGTCCTGGGTGGCTGCGCCGAGGACCAGATCGTGGACTCCGACGTCATCAACCACATCAACCGCGACGGGCACACCGTCCCGGGCGTGGACTACACCATGATCGGGACGCGCTACGACGAGGTCGTCACCCCGTGGCGCACCCAGTTCCTCACCCCCGGCGAGGGGGCGAGCGTGCGCAACCACTGCGTGCAGTCCGACGGCAACTCCGGCGACTGGAGCGACCACCTGTCGATCTGCTACTCGCCGCGTTCTTTCGACCTCATCCTCGAGCGTCTGTCGGACTCCGACTCCGGGGAGGACGGCGCCTACCGCCGTGCGCACCCGCACGTCGTCGCCCGCGTCGTGCCCGTCCTCGGGCAACTCCTGCAACGCGGGTACTGACATGAAGAACGCCCCGTCCTCCCCGGGGTACGGGGAGGACGGGGCGGCGTCCTACGCGGGACGGAAAGAGGAGCCTGAGACTTAGGCCTCTTCGCCGGCGAAGTTCTTCACGACGGTCGGGTCAACCTGGATGCCCGGGCTGTTGGTCGTCGCGACGGAGGCCTTCTTGATGTAACGGCCCTTGGCGGCGGACGGCTTCACGCGGAGGAGCTCCTCGACCAGCGCGCCGTAGTTCTCGGCGAGCGCCTTCTCGTCGAAGGAGGCCTTGCCGATCATGGCGTGCAGGTTCGCGGCCTTGTCGACGCGGAAGGAGATCTTACCGCCCTTGATCTCGGTGACGGCCTTGGCCACGTCGGTGGTCACGGTACCGGTCTTCGGGTTCGGCATCAGACCACGCGGGCCCAGGACGCGGGCGACGCGACCGACCTTGGCCATCTGGTCCGGGGTGGCGATCGCGGCGTCGAAGTCGGTCCAACCACCCTGGATGCGCTCGATGAGCTCGGCGGTTCCGACGGCCTCGGCACCGGCCTCCTCGGCGGCGGTGGCGTTGGGGCCCTCGGCGAAGACGATGACGCGGACGTTCTTACCCGTGCCGTTGGGCAGGGAGACGGTGCCGCGGACGAGCTGGTCGGCCTTGCGCGGGTCGACACCCAGGCGGAAGGCGACGTCGACGGTGGCGTCGTGCGTCTTGGAGGAGGTCTCCTTGGCCAGCTTCAGGGCCTCGATCGGGGAGTAGAGACGATCGGCGTCGATCTTCTCTGCTGCGGCGCGGTACGCCTTGGAGTTCTTGCTCATGGTACTGGTCCAATCAGTGGTTGTTGGATTGTGGTCGACGGGCCGCAAGTGGCCCTGCCACGGGTGGAACCGGCAGTCGGGTGACTACCTGGCCGGCTGGTCGATGACGTCGATACCCATCGACCGGGCGGTGCCGGCAATGACGCGCGCACCGTTCTCCAGGTCGTTGGAGTTCATGTCCTCGAACTTGGTCTGGGCGATCTCGCGGCACTGGGCCCAGCTGACCTGGCCGACCTTCTCCGTGTGCGGGACACCGGAGCCCTTCTGGATGCCGGCGGCCTTCAGCAGCAGCTTCGCTGCCGGCGGGGTCTTCAGCTTGAAGTCGAAGGAGCGGTCCTCGTAGACCGTGATCTCGACCGGGATGACGTTGCCGCGCTGCGACTCGGTCGCGGCGTTGTACGCCTTGCAGAACTCCATGATGTTGACGCCGTGCGCACCGAGCGCCGGGCCCACGGGCGGAGCCGGGTTGGCGGCGCCAGCCTGGATCTGCAGCTTGATCAGGCCTGAGACCTTTTTCTTCTTCTTAGCCATGGTTCACCTCTTCACGTGGTACCAGGTGTGCCGCTTCCCCCTCGGGGAGCGACGCCGCCGGCCCTATGGCGGGGGCCGGACGCACCTGTCCGGATGCCGGACTGTGTACCGGCCACCGGGTGGAATGTTGTCGTGCTCACGAAGAGCAACGGTCAAACTCTAGTTGAGCTTCTCGACCTGGTCAAACGCCAGGTCAACCGGGGTCTCGCGACCGAAGATCGAGACCAGGGCCTTGAGCTTGCTGTTGGCGGCGTCGATCTCGGAGATCGTCGCGGACACCGAGGCGAAGGGACCGGACAGCACGGTGACGGACTCCCCGACCTCGAAGTCGACCTCGACCTGCTCGCCGAGCGGCGTCGGGGCCATGGCGACACCGGTGTCGCTGACGTCGACGTTGCTCGCGGAGTCGGTCTCCTCCTCGTTGGTCGGTGCGGTGGCCGCCTCCGGCGGGAGGAGGAACTTGGCGACCTCACGGATCTTCACCGGGGTGGGCTTGCCCTCGTTGCCGACGAAGGACGTCACGCCCGGGGTGTCGCGGATGACGGACCAGGACGCGTCGTCCAGCTCGATGCGCACCAGGACGTAGCCCGGCAGCAGCTTGCGCTTGACGCGCTTACGCTTGCCGTCCTTGAGCTCGGTGATCTCCTCGATCGGGACGACGACCTCGTGGATCTGCTCGTCGACACCCAGGGTCTGCGCACGCATCTCCAGGTTGGTCTTCACCTTGTTCTCGTAGCCCGAGTAGCACTGGATGATGTACCAGTCGCCGTCGAGCTTCTTGAGCGCACGCATGAACTCGCGCAGGCGGGTGCGGTACGCGGCCATGGCCGCGTCCTCGGGCGCCTGCTCGGCGGGCGCGTCGGCGGAGGACGCTGCGGCGGCCGAGCCGTCCTCCCCGTCGATCTCCGCGCCGGCGGCGGGCGCGGTATTGCCGAGCTCGCTGACGGCCTGCTGCACGTCGTTGTGCGCGGCCGCAGCGAGGCCCTCGGCGGTGCTGCTGTCGTGGATGTTCTCGTCACTCATGGGTTGATCATCTCCCGGATGGTACTGACGCCTGGCGGACGGGCACGTTGCCGTCCCCCGCATGAAAAATCCGCCTCGCCGGAAGGCGGAGGCGGTGGTTACAACGAAGATTCTAGCACGGTCAGAGGCCGAACATGAACTCCAGACCCTCACCGGTGAGCAGGTCGACGACCGTGCAGATCGCGGTGATCACGATGAGGAAGACGATCGTGACGATGGAGTAGGTGACCATCTCGCGGCCCGTGGGCCAGATGACCTTCTTGACCTCGGAACCCACCGACCGCGGGAACGCCAGGATCCGGCTGCCGCCGGACTTGGACCCCTCGACGTCCGCGATCTTGGCGGAGACGCCGTTGTCGTGGTCGTGGGCGGCGCCGTCTCCGCTGACCTGACGCTTACCTGACGGGCGCAACGGACCGCCGGCGGAACCGACCTCATCGTTCTTCTCGTCACTCACGTGATCTACAGCTCCTCGGAATATGGAAGACCCCGGTGACCCCGGGTCGGTGGCGAACCACCGGCCCGGCATCCCGGGGCATGTGCAGGGGCGACAGGACTTGAACCTGCAACCTGCGGTTTTGGAGACCGCTGCTCTGCCAATTGAGCCACGCCCCTTCGCGATGGATCTCAGCCTACCACTCGGGCAGACGTCGACGTCTCACGGACGGTACCGCAACAACGGCACCGCAGCAGTGTATCAGTAGCCCGTCCCCGGCAACAACTGGGCCGGGCGCGTCCGGGGTGAGCCCGGGGTGCGTCCGGGGTGAGCCCGGGGTGCGTCCGGGTTCAGGTTGGACGCAACCCCGCGAGCCGTGCCGGATCCGGCCTTTCCGTGCCGGCGCCGGGACGGATCCGGCACGCGGCCGTGGGTGGACGCCCGGCGGGAGAGCGCGGAGAGACCGCGGGCACGGAGCGTGCACAGCGAAACACCCCGCGGCCCGATCTCTCGGTGCCGCGGGGTGTCCAGTTGTAGCGATGCCGGGGATCGAACCCGGGACCTCACGATTATGAGTCGTGCGCTCTAACCATCTGAGCTACACCGCCAGGGCCATTCATCCGGCTGTGACCGGCAAGCCGGATATCGCCTAGAAATGACTTGAGCCCCCTGACAGAATCGAACTGTCGACCTTTTCCTTACCATGGAAACGCTCTACCGACTGAGCTAAGGGGGCGTACTTCACGCAGCAGGACCGGAGCACAACCTTGGTTGTTCCCGCTCCATCGCTCGAAGCCTGAAGTAGAATAACCGGAGCGACCCTACTTGCACAAATCTGCAGGTCAGAGAGAATAAATGGCACTCCGGGGAACACCACCGCCGCATCCTCGGGCCGCACACGGCCTCCCCTCCCCCGCTCGCCGCGTCCGACGGCCCTCCTCGGTACCGGGCGACCGGGCAACCCCGGAGGTTGGTTCCACCGTCCTCCGGGGTTGCTGCCTCAACCTCACCCGGGCAGCCCCACCCCAAGCGGCAGATGCAGATTGAACGACAGAATGTGTGTCCGGGACCGGCGCTCCTCGGCAGGTCAACACAGAGGAATGGGGCTCGAATGGCTCGTCGGGGGCTATTGAGCCGCGGGGCCGCCATGGCCCGTGCCATGCCGGCCCATGGAGGCTGCTCCCGCTGACTCCGGGTAGCCCGAAGCAGCTCGTCCCCACACCACGGCGCAATCCCTGCATTTCGGTCCGATCACTGCCAGTCACCGGACCGAAATGCAGGGATTGCGCCGGGCAGCAGAGGCGCTAGGCCACCGCTTCCCGGGACTTGCCCCGTACAACCCGGTCGCCTGCAGGTCGAGACGGGCTGAGCGTTCGTCATGACGCGCCCGAGGCAGACACGCATCCTGACCATTACCCCCATCAACCCGATGCTGAGGCCTCGACCCCACGCACGAGGAAACCGCCCGGGGAGTGTCTCTACTCCTCGGGCGGTTCGCGGTACTCGACGTACCATGTTGTGCCAGGTAAAGGATTCGAACCTTTGAAGGCAATGCCGGCGGATTTACAGTCCGCTCCCTTTGGCCGCTCGGGCAACCTGGCGTGCACCTCACGGTGCGATGGATACCCTACTACGACCTCACACAGTTCAGGCAAATCAGCTGGTCAGCGAGGCTATCCCAGACGTTCCAGCGAGTAGTCCATGAGGTTGCGCAGCGCGCCCGTCGCCGGGAGCGCCGGCAGCTGCGCCAGCTCGTCCTCCCCCAGCCCGCGGTAGCGCCGCACGTCCTCCAGGGCGCGCTCACGCCCGTTGGACGCCCGGATCAGGGTCAAGGCCTCGTCGACCAAGGCATCGTCGGTCACGGGCCCGGTGAGCAGTTCACGCAGGCGCGCCCCACCCTCGGTCTGCTCACGCATGGCGTAGAGCACCGGCAGGGTGAACACGCCCTCGCGCAGGTCCGTGCCGGGGGTCTTGCCGGACTCCTCGGGGTCGGACCAGATGTCGATGATGTCGTCCACGATCTGGAACACCTGGCCCAGGTGGCGTCCGAAGCGGAACAGCGCGTCGCGGTGCTCGGCGGACGCCCCGGAGTGCAGCGCCCCCAGGTAGCCGGCCGAGGCGATGAGCACACCGGTCTTCTCCTGGATGACCTGCATGTAGTGCTCGATCTCGTCCTCTTCACCGGCCGGCCCGATGGTCTCGCGCATCTGGCCGGTGACGAGCTCACCGAAGGTGTCGGCGAAGTGCCGGACGGTGTCGGTGCCGAGGTCCGCCATCAGTCCGGAGGCGACGGCGAAGATGTAGTCGCCGGCGAGGATGGCCACGGAGTTCGACCAGCGGGCGTTGGCGCTCGGTGCGCCGCGACGGCGCTCAGCCTCGTCCATCACGTCATCGTGGTACAGCGTGGCGAGGTGGGTGAGCTCGACGACCACGGCGGCGTCGGTCACCGTGTCGGTGAGTTCCCGGTCCTGCCCGTACTGTCCCGCCAGCAGGGCGAACATCGGACGGAAGCGCTTTCCACCGGAGACCGCGAGGTGGCTGATCTTGTCGGTGAGGAAGCTCTCCCCGGACGACAGGACCTCGCGGAGCCTGGCCTCCACACGCGCCAGGCCGTCCGGGACAGCGGTGTTCAGGTACTCGTCACCGAGGTCGAGCCCCACCCGCACATCCGAGTTAGTGCTTGCCATGAATTACGTAGCCTCTGTCCGTCAAACGTCTTCTCTGGGTAATCTTGCTCCACGCTACTGTAGACCAGCACCTCGGCACGGACCCAGACGGACACCTGCGCCGACACCCGTGCCGACACCTGTGCCAATGACCTCCACCCGCGACACCGTGCCAGAATAGTCGACGATGAATGACATACAGTGCGAAGTTCTCGTCGTCGGTGCGGGCCCGGCGGGATCCGCCGCCGCACACCGCGCCGCCGTCGCCGGCCGCGACGTCCTGCTGCTCGACATGCAGGACTTCCCCCGCGACAAGACCTGCGGCGACGGACTCACCCCGCGCGCCGTCCACGCCCTGGAGGCGCTCGGCGCCGGTGACCTCGTCGCCCCCGCGGCAGGACGCCCCGAGATCCGCGGCCTGAAACTGCACGGCTTCGGCGGATCGGTCACCGCCCCCTGGCCCGACCACCCGGAGTTCCCCGCCCGCGGCACCGCCGTGGCCCGCACCGACCTGGACAACGCACTGGTGGACCTCGCCGTGGCGTCCGGCGCGCGTCGACTGACCGCGAAGGCGGTGGACGTGGAGACCGACCTGGTGGCCGGCGCCCGCCGGGTACGCGCCGTGCGTCTCGCCGACGGCTCCGCCGTGCACTGCCGCTACCTCGTCCTCGCCGAGGGCGTGCGCAGCGGCCTGGCCAGGACGCTGGGCCTGCAGTGGCTACGCGGGCTCGTCCACGGTGTGGCGGCACGGTCCTACTGTCCCTCCCCCTACAGCGACGAACCGTGGATCCACTCGCACCTGGAGCTGCGCGACGCCGACGGCGTGGCGCAGCCCGGCTACGGCTGGATCTTCCCGCTCGGCGCCGACGGCGAGCACGGCCCGGCGGTGAACCTGGGGTGCGGGGCACTGTCGACCTCACGGCGCCCGGCGAAGGTGAACGTGCGCAGGCTGCTGGCGTCCTACGCCGCGCAGTGTGAAGAGGAGTGGGGCCTCGGCGCACCGACGCACGTCGCCAGCGCACTGCTGCCGATGGGCGGGGCGGTCACCCGGGTCTCCGGGGTGAACTGGGCCGCCGTCGGTGACACCGCCGCGCTGGTCAACCCGCTCAACGGGGAGGGCATCGACTACGCCCTGGAGTCGGGCGTGGACCTCGTCGACATGCTCGCGGCGGCCGACGGGACGTCCGACGGTCTGCGCTACATCTGGCCCGAGCACCTGCGCGCCCGCTACGGCGACGCCTTCTCCCTGGCCCGACGCGCCGCGACCCTGCTGACCATGCCCGGCCTGCTCTCCGCGGTGGGGCCGTTGGGGATGCGCGGGCCGGTCGCCGACGGGCTCATGGGCTCGGCCGCACGCCTGATGGGAAACCTCGTGACCCCCGAGGACCGCGACCTCACCGCCCGGCTCTGGCTCGGTGCCGGACGCCTCAGCAGCGCCCACGACCGCTTCTGGCACGCGGAGTCACGTCCCCTGTTCGGGGCGTGAGCGCCGCGCCAGCGCTCAGTTCGGCTTGGTGGCGCTGTGCATCGCGGTGATGCCGAAGGTGAGGTTCTGCCAGCCGCAACCCTGCCAGCCGGAGTCGTTGACCAGCGCGGCCAGGGCCTCCTGGTCCGGCCAGGCGCGGATGGACTCCGCGAGGTACACGTAGGCCTCCGCGTTGGAGGACACCGCACGGGCCACCGCCGGCAGCGCACGCATCAGGTACTCCATGTACACGGTGCGGAACACCGGGACCACCGGGGTGGAGAACTCGCACACCGTGAGACGCCCACCGGGCTTCGTCACCCGCGCCATCTCCCGCAGCCCGGCGGCAGGGTCGACGATGTTGCGCAGCCCGAAGCTGATGGTGACCGCGTCGAAGGTGTTGTCCGGGAACGGCAGGTTCATGCCGTCGCCGCAGACCTTCGGCACGTCGCGGTCCGCCCCGGCGGCCAACATGCCCTGCGAGAAGTCGCAGGCCACGCACCATGCGCCGGACTCGGAGAGCTCCACGGTGGACACCGCCGTGCCCGCCGCCAGGTCCAGCACCTTGTCGCCCGGCGCCAGGTCGAGACGGCGACGCGTGCGCTTACGCCACAGACGGTCCTGCCCGAAGGAGAGCACCGTGTTGGTCAGGTCGTAGTTCTTTCCGACGGCGTCGAACATGCGGGCGACGTCGGACGGGTTCTTCTCCAGGCTGGCTCGTGACACGCTGACCAAGCCTAGTCGATCGCCGCGTCCCGCCCGTTCTTCCCCCGCCGCCACCACAGCCGCTCCACGCCGAACAGCAGCCCGACCACGACCATCGACACCAGCCACACCGACAGGGCGGGCACGATCGACAGCGTCCACCCGCGGCCCTGGACCTTCACGTTGTCGGGGTCGGAGCGCTGGTAGTCCACGTACACCCGGTCGCCCTGCGACAGGCCGGTCGGGTACTTCAGCCCCCGGTCCGGCTGGTGGTAGACCCCGGCGTCGTCGCGGTAGCGCACCACGGTGGTGTTCCCGCCGCCGAGGACGTCGGCCACGGCCACACCGCGGTCGCGGGCGATCTTCGCGTCGCCGATCGCGGCGTTGACGACCAGCATCCCGTTGACCGCGGTGGCCAGCACCGCCAGCGCGAGGATCGTCTGCACCAGGCGGCGGTGCACGGTCGCCCGCGAGGGGCGCAGCGCCTCCACGGAGCTCAGGAACGACGGGCGGGAAACCACGGCGTCACCCCTCCTGTGCCGGGGTCGCCGGAGTCGCCGGCGTCGCCGGGGTGACAGTGGTCTTCTCCGTGAGCTGACGGTGCATGCGCTCGCGCGGGGCGCGTGTCACCGCCGCCTCGACGACGAGCATGCCACCGGCGCCCTCGGCGTGGTCCTCCAGCGCCAGGGCCAGTTCGTTGATGTTCGTCACGCGCCGGTGCGCCACGTTGTAGCCGTCGCACAGCGCCTCCAGGTCCGCGCCGGTGGGCGTGCCCACCACCCGGTCGAAGGCGGACACGCCGTCCTCGAACTCGCGCAGCCCCGGAACCCCGACCTCGAGGGTCTCGAAGATCGCGCCGCCGTCGTCGTTGGACACCACGATCACCAGGTTCTCCGGGCGCGGTTCGCCCGGGCCCACCGACAGGCCGTTGACGTCGTGCAGGAACGTCAGGTCACCCATCAGCGCCACGGTGCGCGGTGCACGCATCAGGTCCGGTTCCGCCGAGGCGTGCGCCAGGGCCACACCCACGGCCGTGGACACGGTGCCGTCGATGCCGGCGGCACCGCGGTTGGTCACCACGTGCACGCCGGGGAACGGCAGGCCGGTCAGTGAGGCGTCGCGCACGGCGGAGGACGCCCCGAGCACCACGGCGTCCCCGTCCGACAGGCTGTCCGTCACCGCGGCGGCGACGTGCAGGCCGGTGAACTCGCCGGCGGCGATCTCCTCACGCACCGCCGTGGCGGCGACCTCGCCGGCGGCGGCGCAGGTGCGCAGCCAGCCGCGCGGGTGCTCACCGGTGACGCGCACCCCACGGAACGGTGCGGCGGTGTCGACGTCGGAACGTCCCACACTCGGGGCGGTGGGACGGTCGGAGACCGGCACGACCCGGATCGCCGGGTCCGCCAGCAGGCGGGCGGTGCCGCGGTGCAGCGTGGGACGTCCGACGAGGACGATCTGCTCCGGACGCATCTGCGCCCGGTAGTCGCCGTCGCCGACGCCCGCGCCGATCTCGGCGGCGAACAGGCCCGCGGCGGCCGGGTGCACCGGGGTGTCCGGGGCGGGGCTGCCGGGCTCGGCGATGGTCGGCACACCCGCGAGCTCGTCGAGGACCTCCTGCGCCCAGACGCGGTCACGCACATCACCGGTGACCACCAGGGTGCGCAGCGACAGGTCCACCGTCGCCGCCGGGTCGTGAGGGGTCCGCAGCCGGTCCGGGACGCTCCGCTCGCTGCCGGCGAGCGTCGCGGCGAGGGTCACGTCCGCCGTGGTGGCGGGGACCAGGGGCTCGGCGAAGGGGACGTCGACCTGCACGCCGCCGGCCCCGACCGGGCCCATGGCGTGCAGGACGGCGTGGGCCACCCGGTCGCGCACGGTGGCGTCGGCGGATGCGGCGTCCTGCGCGTCCCCCTCAGAGCCACGGACGGCGGCGTCGATGCCGACGGCCTCCACGGCGTGGCTGCCGAAGATGCCGAACTGGTCGATGGTCTGGTTCGCCCCCGAGCCCAGCATCTCCCACGGCCGGTTCGCCGACAACACGATCAACGGCACCCCGGCGGCGGTGGCCTCCACCATCGCCGGCATGCAGTTCGCCACCGCCGACCCGGAGGTCATCACCACCGGCACCGCCCGTCCCGAGCGCTTGGCCAGGCCCAACGCCAGGAAGGACGCCGACCGCTCGTCCGTGCGCACGTGCAGGCGCAGCCGGTGACGCCGGTCCGCCTCGGCGAAGGCCAACGCCAACGGCGCCGACCTGGACCCCGGGCAGACCACCGCCTCGCGCACCCCGTTGGCGATGAGGGCGTCCACGACGACCGCCGCGACGCGGGTCGCCGGGGCCAGATGCGCGGCGCCCGTGTGGTCGCTACCGTTGTCGCCGCTGTGGTTGGGGGTGTCGATCAGGTCAGTCACACCCTCTGACGCTACCTGTCGAGGTCCCCGCAACCACAGCCGGACCTACGGCAGCCACGATCGATGTGAGTCCCGGGCGGCACTGAATCCGCCGCTGTGGCCAGCACTCTGGGGTCAGCGGGCCGGATCCGGCCCCTGCGGGGCGTCACCGTCGTCCGTCGCCTCTCCCCCATCGGCATTATCGAAGCTATCGGCACCATCGGCACCATCGACACTCGCCTCCACGGAGACAGTCTTCTTGCCGTAGTAGACATCCCGGTCAATTTCGTCGGTGGCATTGGCGACCAGCATCGCGACCATGGTGTCGCCGTTGACGTTGAGGAACGTGCGCAGGATTCCGGTGAACCAGTCGACCGCGATGAGCAGGCCGAGAGCCTCGACGGGAAGACCGAGCGATGTCGCGAGGAACATACCTGCGACAGCAAAACCCCCGGGGACGGAGATCGTTCCCATGTTGAGGAGCACTGCCAGACAAACGCCGAGCACAATCTGACCGAAGCTCAGTTCAATACCGCCGGCCTGGGCGAGGAACATAATGACCACCATGTTGCTCAGGCAGGCACCCCAAGACCCCATGGTCAGCCCGACGGACAGGGTGAAGTTCGCCACGGGAGGACTGACCCCGATTCGCTCGCGGGCCGTCTTCAGCACGGTCGGGAACGTGACAGCGGAGCTCGTGGTCGTGATGGCAATCATCGTCTGCTCGGCCAACTTGCCCCAGAGCAGCCACGGATTCAGACGCGTACGGATCGCAACGACCACCACCGCCAACAGGAGCACGAGGATGACGCCGATCAGAACTGTGCCGAGGAAGGAGAGCGCGGTGGAGGCCACAGCGAAGCCAACATCGCCCGCCAGCGCCGCGAGTAGGCAGAACACGCCGATCGGCGCGATCCGCATGACCATCCGGATCATCCCCAGAACGACCTGCTGAACCTGCTCCAGGAATGTGACGACCAGCGTGTTCCCGGTAACCCTGGTGTAGGCGTTCAAGGAGACACCGAACAACAGCGAGAAGACGATGATGGGCAGCATGTCTGCGCTGGCCATAGCCTCGACGACGTTCGTCGACACGAAACCGAGCAAGCTGTCTTGCCAACTCGACGCCTCCTTCGCCGCCTCGTCGATCTCGCTATCGATCTGTCCCGTGTATTCCATCCCTTCACCCGGACGGATCAGTACACTGAGCAGCCAGCCGACAAGTGCCGCGACAGCAGAGAAGGTCAGGGTCCAGCCGAACGTGCGCCCGGCCATCTTGCCCATACCCGAGCCCGTCATCGACCCCGTAGCAACAATCACGGAGGCCATGACCAGCGGCACGATCGACATCTGAATGAGTCGGATAAACATGTCACCGACAAATTGAAGATTCTCAGCCCAATCACCAACGATTACACCGAAAACAATTCCCAACACCGCCGCGAAACCGATCAGCGAAGCAGGATGACGTAGAAGCTTCATGATTCCATCACCATTCCTTGCGACTCTTCGTCGCAAATACCATGTTTTGCTTACTTCTTTGAAGAATTCTCACTACATGAGGAACTGCACCTCACCATTCGCCGCTCGAGATCCACGCGGATCTTACCGAGCAGCGGGCGTGACAGATCCCGACATTCGCCCCAGGGAGACAACATGAACTTCGATGCCCTCATACACGCGCATTACGAAGACCTATCGCAACTTGACCTCGACATTCTTCGGACGGCGCGAATGGACCGAAGGAAAACAGCCGAAGAGTCGATCACTGTCTTCGCTGCGCGGTGCAATGTTTCTCCGGCGACGGTCGTTCACCTGGCGAAGAAGATGGGACTCTCCGGATTCTCCGAGATGAAGTACCTTCTGAAATCGTCCGAGGAGAGTTCCGGCCCGGATCCGGCGACGAGCGGGAATACGTCCGCCGACATCGAAAAGACCATTCGAGCATTCAACGACAATCTCGCCGTCGACGACATCATTAGCCAGATGATGATGACGACGTCGATCTACGCCTTCGGAAGCGGACATGGCCAGAGACTGATGCTGGAGGACTTCGGTTGCTCCCTGTCTGCATACGGTCTGTCCGTGACCGTCTTCTCCGGATTCGCCGAGGCCAGGCAGATCGCTGGCCGATTGACTGCCGACAACATCATGTTCTTCGCATCCCAGGACGGGGACGCCTCTATGCTCCGACCAGCACTTCAGACGCTGGACCTCAACAGAGTGAACAGTGTTTCGCTGACTCCGTTTGGAGACAACGAACTCGCCCAGCTGACGACGTATCGACTGCATTATTTCAACTCTCGTCTAGATCCGAAGTCCGAGTTGAATTCGTCGACGTTCCTTCTACTGCACCTGGTTCTTCACCTTCTCCAGGAGCGCTATTCCGATAGTTCTGGTGCTTCGACTCCGTTCCAAGGGTGACGATCACCATCTCATAGGGTCGAAGATCGACAGCATGTGTGGACCCTGACTCGCGAATGTCGGGAAGACCATCGCCCAGATGGTCATAGTTGCTCAGAACCGTCTCTTCGATGGCCATTGGAGTGGTCACAGTCCTCGAGGAACTGCTGAAGTTCGCGAGGATCGCGACAGAAGTATCCTCGAAGGTTTTTGAGAATGCGACCGTGCCGTGGTCATTTTCTTCGAACGTCGCAACGGCACCGTAGATCATCGCGTCCTTGTAGGACTCTGCCTTTCGGAGCGCTACGAGTTTCTTGTAGAACC